>JBDTSU010000111.1:0-10580 GCA_039930965.1 Betaproteobacteria bacterium | reverse complement strand
CGCACGATGCGGCTGCGCCGCAACCTGAACCGGGCAATCACGAACAGTATTTCGACAATACCGAGGCCGATGGCGGGTGCCGGTAGCTGGTAGTAGGCGAACAACGCCACCAGCGCGCCCACGCCGAACACGTTCAGGCTGCACACGCGCCGCATGAGTTTGTCGCGCAGGCCCGTGTAGCGGGCGATCAGCAGGTTCGAAAGACCCACCCACAGCAGCGAGATGGCCATGGTCAGGCTCAGGCTTTCGTGAATATCCATCATCGATGGATTGCCGAGTCCCAGGTCAAAACGGTAGGCCTGCATGGCCGTCATGAGCGCGCTCATGACAAGATCCTCCGGCAGCCCGGAAAAATGGGTGATGGCGTGAAGCAAGGCGACCAGTATCACGCCAATAGAGGCTGCGGAAAACAGCCGGTGACCCTTGCGAAACATCGCTCTCCCTTTTCTTCAATTTCTCCGTCCATGGTAGCGCAGCTAAGGGAGCCATGGATAGCCCACGACTATCATCCTCCAATTTTGGCTACACTGTGGGCCATGAGGCCATCGACACCATCCATACCGCGCCCGCCACTCGCCGAGGGAGGCCGCCAATGAGCGATATTGCCAAGTCCGACCTTGCCGACCTGAGGCGCGCCAAGAAATTGCTCGAGAATCCGGGGCTCGCCGCTAAGATGTCGGCGGCGCTGGGCTCGCCGATCGAGAAGAGTGTCGGCATGCTGCCAAAGAGCGTGCAGCAGGGCATTCACAAGGCCTCCGAAACCGCGATGATGAAGGCGCTGGATGTGGCGGTGAAATCGCTGGGCGACAACACCAAAAAGCCCGCGCAGAGCCGCCTGCACAAAATTGCCGCCGCCACCAGTGGTGCCGTCGGCGGCGCATTCGGACTGTTCGCGCTCAGCATCGAGCTGCCGGTCTCGACGACCATCATGCTGCGCTCCATCGCCGACATCGCGAAAAGCGAAGGCGAAAATATTCATTACATCGACACCAAGCTCGCTTGCCTCACGGTGTTCGCGCTCGGCAGCACCCGGAACCGGAAGGATGACGCGAGCGAATCCGGTTACTTTGCGGCGCGCGCGGCGATGGCCGGCGCGGTCTCGGAGGCCAGCAAGTTTCTCGCCGAAAAGGGATTCTCGAAATCCGGGGCACCCGCCCTGCTGCGGCTGGTGTCGCTGCTCAGTGCGCGCTTCGGCATCGTCGTCTCGGAGAAGGCGGCCGCGCAGGCCGTGCCAATCATCGGCGCCGTGGCCGGCGGGTTGATCAATACGCTGTTCATCGGTCATTTCCAGGACATGGCGCGCGGGCACTTTATCGTGCGCCGGCTGGAAAAGATCTATGGGTCGGAACCGGTGAAGCAGACATATCAGGATTTGTAGTTTGCATTACCGGAAGCTTCGGCCTAAGGCGAAGCCACTTGCCTCCTGCGCCACTCGCTTCACCGTCGGCGAATACTGAAAACACGGCTTGCGAGCGATTGAGAGGCTGAACTGCAGGTACTGGCGTAAAGTCACCGTGATATCTCATGTGAAGGTCGGCGTGAACGATTCGACGATCCATTCGGAATACAAGCAACATCACACCATCGCTATCCAACTCGTCCTTGATGGCATTGGTGCATTCACGCTGCTGCAAAGACAGCACTTTGCATATCTCTTCAGGACCCGTATACGGACCAAACAGGAACAGCTCGTCCCATGGAAAGGCGGCAATTTTTCCGAGGTCCACTTCGGTCAACTGCGCATCACGAACCTGCTTCTTCAATTGCCAACTGACAGGGCCGGACTGCACATAGCGGTAGATTGATCCTGAGCAAGCGACAGCGACAATCGTCAAAACTGACAGCACAACGAGCGCAGCGATGGTACGGCGCACCTTTTCAGGCCCAGTCACGGGTCACCAAGTATTTCTCCAGCAAGTCTGCTTCCGGCGTACCTTTCTCCGGCTGCCAGTTATAGCGCCATGTCGCCAGCGGCGGCATTGACGCCAGGATCGATTCGGTGCGCCCGCCCGACTGCAATCCGAAGTGCGTGCCACGGTCCCATACCAGATTGAACTCGACATAGCGCCCACGCCGATAGAGCTGCCATTCGCGTTCTCGCTCGCCGAACGGCGTATCGCGCCGGCGCTCAACGATCGGCACGTAGGCATCGAGAAACGCATTTCCCACCGCCTGCTTCATGGCGAATGACTGCTCGAAACCCGGGTGATGAAAATCATCGAAGAACACGCCGCCGATGCCGCGCGGTTCCCTGCGATGCTTCAGGTAGAAATAGTCGTCACACCATTTCTTGAAGTGCGGGTAACAGTCGGCGCCGAACGGCTCCAGCGCAGCCTTGTTCACCTGATGGAAATGCACGCAGTCTTCTTCAAACCCGTAGTAGGGGGTCAGGTCCATCCCGCCACCGAACCAGAATGCATCGTGCTCGGCATCCAGCGAGGAACGGGCGATGAAGAAACGCACATTCATGTGCACGGTGGGGACATAAGGATTGCGCGGGTGCAACACCAGCGACACGCCCATCGCCTCCCATGCACGGCCGGCGATCTCCGGGCGATTCGCGGCGGCCGTCGGCGGCAGGTTCTTGCCCATCACATGCGAAAACAGCACACCACCGCGCTCCAGCAGGTTGCCGCCTTCGAGAATGCGCGAAATGCCGCCCCCGCCCTCGGGGCGTTGCCATTCGTCGCGCAGGAACGGCTGGCCGTCGAGCGATTCCATTTGCGCGACGATACGATCCTGCAAATCGAGGAGATAGGTTTTGACGTCGGTGATATTCATGTGGCCTTGTCCCGTTTGCGCGCGGTCGTCCCGGCGATGGCCGGGACCCAATTTGAATTGATTCTATTGCTTACGGACCTTGGGCCCCGGCCTTCGCCGGGACGACAACCAAATACAAAACTCAAGCGCTGGTGCGGTTCTCCGGGCCTTTTGCCATGGGAAACCGCGCAAAATGGCGTTCTACGTTTTGCGGCCGATGGCGCGATAACCGATGTCGTGCCGATACTGCATGCCCTTGAAACGTATCGGCTCGAGCAGTTGATACGCCCGCTGCTGTGCAATCGTTACCGTATCGCCCAACGCCGTCACACACAGCACGCGACCGCCATGGGTCAGCACCTTGCCCTCTTGCTCGATGGTTCCCGCATGGAATACGCGCGCGTCATCGGTCGCGGCGGGCAACCCGGTAATCTCGTCTCCCCGGGTCGGCGCATCGGGATAACCCGCCGCCGCCATCACCACGCCGAGCGCGGCACGCCGGTCCCACTCGGCGTCGATCTGGTCGAGCTTGCCGTCGAGGGCATGTTCGACCAGCGTCAGGAAATCACTCTTCAAACGCATCATGATCGGCTGGGTTTCGGGGTCGCCCATGCGCGCATTGAATTCGACCACGCGGGGCTGGCCATTCGAATCGATCATCAGGCCCGCATACAGAAAACCGGTGAACGGCGCGCCTTCGGCGGCCATGCCGCGCAACGTCGGCATGATGATTTCACGCATGGCGCGGGCGTGCACTTCGGGCGTCACCACCGGCGCGGGTGAATAGGCGCCCATGCCGCCGGTATTGGGACCCATGTCGCCGTCGAAAATGCGCTTGTGGTCCTGCGAGGACGCGAACGGCAGCGCGTTCACGCCGTCGCACATGCAGATGAAGCTTGCTTCCTCACCGTGCATGAATTCTTCAATGACCACTCGATGACCTGCATTTCCCATACTGCCGGCAAACATGGCCTCGATGGCCGCCAACGCGTCCTCCAGGGTCATCGCCACCACGACACCCTTGCCCGCCGCGAGTCCGTCGGCCTTGATCACGATCGGTGCGCCCATGCGTTCGACATAGGCGCGCGCCGCGGCGGCATCGGTGAAGGTGGCGAACGTCGAGGTGGGTATCTTGTGCCGCGCCATGAACTGCTTGGCGAAATCCTTGGAAGACTCCAGTTGCGCGGCGCGTTGCGAGGGGCCGAAGATGCGCTGCCCGGCCGCCTGGAAGGCATCGACCACGCCTGCCGCCAGCGGCGCTTCCGGGCCGACGACCGTGAGATGGATCTTTTCGTCTTGCGCGAACTTGAGCAGTTCGGGAATGGCCGTGATGCTGACATTGACGAGGCCGTCTTCATGTGCCGTACCGGCGTTGCCGGGTGCCACGTACACGCATTGCACATTGGGATTCTGGATAAGGCGCCATGCAAGGGCATGTTCGCGGCCGCCGGCGCCGATGACGAGGAGCTTCATGAGTTGCCTAATGGAAATGCAAGGAAACCAAGGCAAAGCAGAAAATAGCTAGATACGTTGCCCCAAATGAGCGCTCGCTTGATAGCCGTGAACGGTACACCTGTTAGTTGGTTGTTCACGCTCCAACGCTCGATGAAGATAGACGCGACGCAGAAGGGCAGCGACAAACCGACAAATGCAATGTACACATCCCACGGATTTCCTGGTCCTATCCAGGCCGACATCAGCGGGCTTGAAAAGATTTGCATGGCCAATAAACCCGTTTTCGGAAGACTTTCCCAATCGAATAAAGGGACAAGCGTAAATCCTACCAGCGTCTCCAGCAAGAGTAGAGCCAACCACGTGAGAGGTATGCCCCAGAAGGTTGAATGCAGATTCGCGATGCCAAACACTTTGATCGCCTCACGCCAGCCTAGCCCTAACATTCGCCGGCCGATCATTGCTTCAACCAAGACAACAGGCACCAGTGCCAGAACGGCGACAGGGAGCGTCAACATCAGCATTGGTATGCCCACATTGGCGTAGACGGGCAATGCAATACACCAAAGCGCGACGCAAAGAATCAAACGCCATCCTTGCACCATCAATGCCGGAAGTGCCGCATGCCGGTCACCACCATCGCCACGCCCCGCTCGTTCGCCGCCGCGATCACTTCCTCATCGCGCATCGACCCGCCCGGCTGGATCACCGCCGTGGCGCCCGCATCGGCGATCACATCCAGGCCATCGCGAAACGGAAAGAATGCGTCGCTGGCCGCGACCGAGCCCTTCAGCGACAAACCGGCATGCTGCGCCTTGATGGCGGCTATCTTCGTCGAATCCACGCGGCTCATCTGCCCCGCGCCCACCCCCAACGTCATGCCGTAGCGGCAGAACACGATGGCGTTGGATTTGACGAACTTGGCGACGCGGAAAGCGAAGATCAAGTCGTTCATCTCCTCCGAGGTCGGCTTACGTTTGGTTACAACCTTCAACTCCGACACGTCGAAGTCATCCGAGCTTTGCACGAGCAGGCCGCCTCCGACGCGTTTCATGTCGACATCCTTGACCGACCGGGCCAGCGGAATTTCCAGCAGGCGTACATTCTGCTTGGCAGCGAATACCTTGCGCGATTCCGCGCTGAACAAAGGCGCCAGCACCACTTCGACGAACTGTTTGGACACCGCTTCCGCGGTCGCGCCATCGAGTTCGCGATTGAACGCGATGATGCCGCCGAAGGCCGAGGTTGGGTCGGTCTCGAGGGCGCGCTGATAGGCGAGCAGCGTATTCGCCGCGATCGCCACGCCACAGGGGTTGGCATGCTTGACGATCACGCAGGCCGGCACGTTGAAGGCGCGGCAGCATTGCCAGGCGGCGTCGGCATCGGCGATGTTGTTATAGGAAAGTTCCTTGCCCTGCAACTGCCGGTAATGCGCCAGGGTGCCGGCCGCGGGGTGCTTCTCCACGTAAAACGCGGCGGCCTGGTGCGGGTTCTCGCCGTAGCGCATATCCTGCGCCTTGGTGAAGGTGAGGTGCAATTTGTCGGGGAAGGTACGGCGCCCGCCGGCCTCGTCCAGCGAGGACAGGTAGGTGCTGATCATGCCGTCGTACTCGGCGGTATGGGCAAAGGCTTTCTTGGCCAGGGCGAGGCGGGTGGCGCCCGACAGCGCCGCCCGATTTGCCTTCATCTCTTCAATGACCGTCGCGTAGTCCGCGGTATCGGTGACGATGGCGACAAACGCATGGTTCTTGGCGGATGCGCGCACCATGGCCGGGCCGCCAATGTCGATATTCTCGATCGCGTCGTCGAAGGTGCAATCGGGCTTGGCGACCGTGGCGGCGAACGGATACAGATTCACGACCACCATATCGATGGGCGGAATCTCGTGTTCTTGCATGGCCTTGGTGTGGTGGGCGAGATCACGGCGCGCCAGGATACCGCCGTGAACCTTGGGGTGCAGCGTCTTGACCCGGCCGTCCATCATCTCCGGAAAGCCGGTGTAGTCACCAACCTCCACCACCTTGATTGCGTTTTCGGCCAGCAACTTGGCGGTCCCGCCGGTGGAGAGAATCTTCACGTCGCGACTCGCCAGGAATTTGGCAAGTTCGACCACGCCGGATTTGTCGGAGACGCTGATGAGGGCGCGTTTTATCGGAAGCATGTCGGTGGTCATGGCGGGGGCAGGCAGGAAGGAGAAGTTACGGTGGGCAAGGGATGAGGCGTGATACGGGAATGCGCTCGCCATTCGCGGCGTGCCCACCCTCCCTCGCGGGTCATTCGATGCCGTGCTGATTGAGTTTCTTGCGAAGGGTATTCCGGTTCAGGCCAAGCATCTCGGCCGCGCGGGTCTGGTTGCCCTCGGCATGATGCAGCACCACTTCCAGCAGCGGGCGCTCGATATTGGCCACCACCATTTCATAGATATTGGTGACGTCTTCGCCGTCGAGATCCTTGAAATACTGTTTCATCATCTTTCGCACGCAGGCGGAAAGCTCACTATCGCGGGTATCGCGTTGCACGTTCATTTTTTCTCTTTCCTGATTATTCTTTTGTTGTTCTACTTATGTTGTCTTGTGCCACTGCCCCCTAGGCCGCCCGTCGCAAGGCTGCCGCTTCCCCGTCCTGCAATCGTGCGAAAAACCCGTCCAGCGCGTGAATCTGCGCGCACGCCTCTTCGATCGTGTTCATGATGTGCACAAAGTTTGCGCCCCCGGGCAAGCCGGCCAGGTACCAGCCGACGTGTTTCCGGGCGATGCGAACGCCTTTGTAGTCGCCATAGAATGCATGCAGCTCGCGTAAATGCCGCGACGCAATCGCATGAATCTCCGCAAGCGAGGGCGCGGCAAGGTGGCGGCCGGTCTGAAGGTAGTGCGCGATCTCGCGAAAAATCCACGGCTGGCCTTGCGCCGCACGGCCGATCATCACCGCATCGCAACCGGTATAGGCGAGAACAAAACGGGCTTTCTCCGGCGTGTCGATGTCACCGTTTGCCACCACCGGAATCCTGACGCTTTGCTTGACCGCGCGAATCGTGTCGTATTCGGCGGCGCCCTCGTATAGATCGCTGCGGGTCCTGCCATGCACGGCCAGCGACTGGATGCCGGATTCCTCGGCAATGCGAGCAATCGTGAGCGCGTTCCGGTGATCACGGTCCCAGCCGGTGCGAATTTTCAGGGTGACGGGAACCGCGACAGCGCTCACCACCGCGGTCAGTATTCTGGCGACCAGCAGTTCATCTTTCATCAACGCCGAACCGGCATCGACTTTGCAGACCTTCTTGGCCGGGCAACCCATATTGATGTCGATCATGTGCGCGCCCTTGTCGACGTTGTAGCGCGCGGCATCGGCCATCATTTCCGGCGCGGCCCCGGCGATCTGCACCACGATCGGCTCCACTTCGCCGTCGTGATCACCGCGGCGGAGTGATTTTTCTGTCGCCCACAGGCGGCAATCGGACGCCACCATTTCGCTCACCGCCATGCCGGCGCCCAGGCGCTTGCACAACTGCCGGAACGGCCGATCGGTCACGCCCGCCATGGGCGCGACAATCAGATTGTTGCGAAGTCGTATGCTGCCGATTTGCACGTGTGCGATTGAAAATCTCAGGATGGCGATGATGCGCAGATGTTACGCGTTTGCGCAGGGAAGGCCGCCTATTTTAAAGGCGCTCACAAATTAAGCAATCGAATTTTGTGATTTCGAGGAGTGTTTCTTAACCTTCTGATTTTTTTGAACGGAAAAATGCGTGCCAGCAAGGCGCCGCGATCGGGGGGCCTGGGTCAATCCGGACATCCGTAGCCACCGCCGCCCGGCGTCTCGAGCACAAACACGTCGCCGGCGCTTACCTGTGCTTCATCCGAGTATGACAGTTCCGTTCGCGAGCCATCGGCGCGTTCGATCCAGGTGCGTCCCAGGCCGCCTTCCTTCCCGCCGGCCATGCCAAAATTCGGAATGCGGCGATGCCCGGCCAGGATGGCCGCCGTCATCGGCGCCAGAAAGCGGATTCTGCGCGTCGCGCCATTGCCGCCTTTCCATTTGCCGGCGCCACCGCTGCCGGCGCGAATCGAATGTTCTTCCACCCTCACCGGGTAGCGCCACTCGAGGATCTCCGGATCGGTCAGGCGCGAGTTGGTCATGTGCGCCTGAACCGTGTCACAACCGTCGAAGCCGATCGGCGATCCATCAGGGCGCGTGCCGAGCATTCCGGCACCGGTGCCACCGGACACGGTTTCATAATATTGATACACATCATTACCGAAGGTGACGTTGTTCATCGTGCCATAGCTGGCAGCCATCACTTGCAGCGCGCCGATCAATGCATCGGTAATGCATTGCGAGGTTTCGACATTGCCCGCGACCGTTGCGGCCGGCGGGCGTGGAGCGAGCATCGAGCCGTCCGGGATGATGATGGTGAGGGGTTTCAGGCAGCCGGCGTTCAAGGGGATGTCGCTGTCCACCAGCATGCGGAAGACATACAGGACCGCCGCATAGACAACGGCGGAGGGCGCATTGAAGTTTGAGGCGAGTTCGGCAGACGTGCCGGTGAAATCGATGGTGGCGCTGCGCCGGTCCGCGCCGACGCGGATCTTCACCTTGATCACCGCCCCGTTGTCCATCTCGTAGGCGAACTCGCCGTCCTTGAGCGCGCCGATGATGCGGCGCACGCATTCCTCGGCGTTGTCCTGCACATGCTGCATGTAGGCCCTGACGACGTCCAGGCCAAAGTGCGCGACCATGCGCCGAAGTTCCTGCACGCCCTTTTCATTGGCGGCGACCTGCGCGCGCAGGTCGGCAATGTTCTGGTCGGGGTTTCGGGCAGGATAGCGTGCGCCCGCCAGCCGCGCGCGCAGGTCGGCCTCGAGCATGATCCCGTTCTCCACCAGTTTTACATTGTCGAGCAACACGCCCTCGTCCTCGACGGTCCTTGAGAATGGCGGCATCGAGCCGGGCGTGATGCCGCCGATGTCGGCGTGATGTCCACGTGAACCGACATAGAAAAGGATTTCCTCGCCTGCATCGGCAAACACCGGCGTGACGACCGTCACGTCCGGCAAGTGGGTGCCGCCGTTGTAGGGATCGTTCAATACATATACGTCGCCGCGTTTCATCCGGCCGGCGTTCTTGCGCACCACGGTCTTGATGCTCTCGCCCATCGATCCCAGGTGCACCGGCATATGCGGCGCGTTGGCGATGAGATTGCCGAGCGCGTCGAACAGCGCACAACTGAAATCGAGGCGCTCCTTGATGTTCACCGAATAGGCCGTATTGGCGAGACGCAGGCCCATCTGCTCGGCAATCGACATGAACAGATTGTTGAAGACTTCGAGCATTACCGGATCTGCCCGGGTACCGACGGCATAGCGGACGTCGCGGGCGATCGCGCGCGTCAGCACGAGATGATTCAGCGCGGTCACGTCCGCGATCCAGCCGGGCTCGACGATGGTGGTGGCGTTTCGTTCCGCAATGATGGCGGGCCCGGCTATCCGCCGGCCGGGGGCCAGCTGCTCGCGAACGTAGAGCGGCGCATCATGGCGCATGCCGCCTGAGACCATCGCGACTCGCGCGACGATGGCCTCGCCGGCACCGCCGGCGGCGTCAGTCGTGTGGGTCATGGGTGAATCGCTGGCGCCGATTGCCTCGCAACTGACCGCTTCGGCGATCAGCGCGCGGCCTTCCATCAGAAAGCTGAAGCGCTTCTGGTAGGCCGCGTTGAATTCGTCGCGCATGGCCTCGACCGGCCCGAAATCGACAATCAATGCGGAGTCGGTGCCGTCGTAGCGCAGGTGCACGCGACGTTTGAGCGCAATCCGGGACGCTGCCACCCCCTGCGCCGACACGTCCGCCACCGCCGCTTGCGACAATTCGCCCAGCGCGGCATCCAGCCTGGGCAGGCACTGGTCATCCAGCGCAATCTCGACGGCCTTCTCGCGCATCGCGGTGATATCGGCGAGCCCCATTCCATAGGCTGACAGCACGCCCGCCAAGGGGTGAATGTAGACACGCGTCATGCCCAACTCATCGGCAACCTGGCAAGCATGCTGGCCACCCGCGCCGCCGAAGCAATGCAGCGTGTACTCGGTGACATCGTGGCCGCGCTGCACGGAGATGAACTTGATGGCGTTTGCCATGTTGGCCACTGCAATCCGCAGGAAGCCCTCGGCGACCCCCTCGGCGGTCGGCCTCTTTCCGGTCGCGCGGCCAATTTCTTCGGCGAGCACCAAGAATTTTTCGCGAACGATATTGGCATCCAGCGGCTGATCGCCGTGCAGCCCGAACACGTGCGGAAAATGCGGCGGCTGGATCTTTCCCAACATGACATTGCAGTCGGTCACTGTCAGCGGGCCGCCCCGCCGGTAGCTGGCCGGCCC
>JBDTSU010000110.1:0-10612 GCA_039930965.1 Betaproteobacteria bacterium | reverse complement strand
GCATGCGCGCGCCACCGGTTGCCGTGTAACAGAGAAACGGCAATTTTTCATCGGAACAGGCCTCCACGGCGCGCGCGAAGCGTTCGCCCACGACGGACCCCATCGATCCCCCCATGAAATTAAATTCGAATGCCGCGGCAATTAGCGGCGCACCCTTGACGGTGCCCTGCATCACGACCAGCGCATCGGTCTCGCCGGTGGCCTTCTCCGCATCCTCAAGGCGGTCCGCGTATTTGCGGCTATCGCGGAACTTGAGGGTGTCGACCGGTACCACTTCACTGCCGATTTCCGCGCGGCCCTCGGGATCAAAAAACAGATCCAGTCGGACGCGGGCGGAAATGCGGTTGTGGTAATTACATTTCGGACAAACGTGCTGGTTGTTTTCCAAGTCCGTGAAATACAACGTCGCCTGGCAGGAAGGACACTTGCTCCACAAGCCTTCCGGCACGGCCTTTTTCTGCGTCGCGCTGGCGGCCTTGATCTTCGGCGGCAGCAGTTTTCGAAACCAGCTCATTGATCCATGGCCTCTCGAATTCCCTTGACCAGCACTGCAACACGGCTGATGGCGGTTTCGGAAGTCGCCGCTTCCATTTCCTGGATGATACGTGAGCCGATCACGACCGCATCGGCGAAGCCCGCGATACGCCGCGCGGTCTCGCCGTCGCGAATCCCGAAACCGACGCCCACTGGCAATCCTGTCTGGGCCTTGATCCGGGCAATCATGGCGGCCACGCCGGCCGTGTCGATATTCCCGGCACCGGTCACGCCCTTCAGCGAAACATAATAGATGTAGCCGCGCGCGGTCTCACAGACCAGCTTGATGCGCGCCGCGGACGAAGTCGGCGACAACAGGTAGATGGTGTCGATGCCGGCCGCATCCATGGTCTCCAGCAATTGAGTGCTCTCTTCGGGCGGATAGTCGACCACCAGCACGCCATCCACCCCAGCCGATCGCGCGCGTTCCGCAAACGCCTTCAAGCCCATGCGCTCGATCGGATTGGCGTAGCCCATCAACACAACCGGCGTGGACTGGTTGGCGCGGCGGAATTCACTTACATAAGCCAGTACGTCATTCAGGCCGACGCCAAACTTGAGCGCGCGCTCCGACGAGCGCTGGATCACCGGGCCGTCGGCCATCGGGTCGGAGAACGGGACGCCGAGCTCGATCACATCGACACCGGATGCCACCAGCGCATGCATCAGCGGCACCGTCATGGCGGGCGAAGGGTCACCGGCAGTCACGAACGGAATGAGTGCTTTGCGGCCTTCCTGTTTGAGTGATGCAAAAGTATTTGAAATTCGGGACATAGTCAGTCTTGGTCGATTCGCCTATGGCGCAGACGTGTGGCGCGCAATAATGCCTCGCGCACGCCGGCCAAACGAGTTATTCGTTCTTGGGAGGGTCCTAGAAATCCAGTTTGGAACGCTCTGCAACGGTCGCCATGTCCTTGTCGCCGCGACCGGAGAGGTTGACCAGCAGTACCCGGTCCTTCGGCATGCCGGGGGCGATCTTCATCGCCTGGGCGACCGCATGGCTCGATTCCAGCGCCGGAATGATCCCTTCCGTGCGACACAACCGGTGAAAGGCCGCCAGTGCCTCATCGTCATTGATCGCCACGTACTCGGCGCGGCCCGAATCCTTGAGCCACGCGTGCTCGGGGCCGACGCCGGGATAATCCAGGCCCGCGGACACCGAATGGGTATCGATGATCTGGCCATTGGCATCCTGAAGAAGGTAGGTGCGGTTGCCGTGCAGCACGCCGGGACTGCCGGCGGAAAGCGATGCGGCGTGGCGTCCGGTTTCAATGCCCTCGCCCCCCGCTTCCACGCCGATCAGGCGCACCTTGTCGAACGCAAGGTAGTCATAGAAGATGCCCATGGCATTGGAACCGCCGCCGACGCAGGCAAGCACGGCATCGGGCTGACGGCCGATCAACTCCGGCATTTGGGTGAGGCATTCCTTGCCGACCACGGAATTGAAGTCGCGCACCATCATCGGGTAAGGGTGCGGACCGGCGACCGTGCCGATAATATAAAAAGTGGTCTCGACATTGGTCACCCAGTCGCGCATGGCTTCGTTGAGCGCGTCTTTCAGCGTTTTCGATCCGCTGTCGACAGGCACGACGGTGGCGCCGAGGAGCTTCATGCGATAGACGTTTTGTGCCTGGCGCCTGATGTCCTCGCTGCCCATGTAGACAACGCATTCCAGCCCGTAGCGTGCGGCGACGGTCGCCGTGGCGACGCCGTGCTGGCCGGCGCCGGTCTCGGCAATGACGCGGCGTTTGTTCATGCGGCGCGCGAGCAACGCCTGACCGACGGTGTTGTTGATCTTGTGGGCGCCGGTGTGGTTCAGGTCCTCGCGCTTGAGATAAATCTGCGCGCCGCCCAGTTCATTCGACAAGCGTTCGGCGTGGTAGATCGGGCTGGGGCGGCCCACATAGTGCTTCAGCACATGCCGGAATTCCGCGACGAACGCCGGATCGTTCCTGGCCTTTGCGTACTCAAGATTGAGTTCGTGCAACGCAGCCTGCAGCGTTTCCGCCACAAACACGCCACCGTAAGGACCGAAATGGCCCTTCGCGTCCGGCAAACTGTATTCTTCAACACGCATCTGCATTGTTGACTGCCTCGATGAATTTCGCGATCTTGCGAAGATCCTTGATACCCTTTTCCGCCGTCTCGACGCCACTTGACACATCGACGGCCCACGGCCTGAGCCTTTTGACCGCGCTGGCGACGTTTGACGGATTCAGCCCGCCTGAAAGCACGATGCGGCTACGCATTGCCGGCGGGATCCGGTCCCAATCAAAGGTCCGACCACTGCCGCCGTACATCCCCGGCGCCAACGTATCGAGCAACAGCCCCCGCGCTGAGCGAAACCGGGATTCACATTCTAGCAAATCGCCCGGCCCCATCTTGTCGTCAACCCGAATTGCCTTCAGGTAGGGCACGCCAAATTGCCGGCAATAGGCTTCGTCTTCATCGCCGTGAAACTGGAGTAGCGATGGCCTCACCGCCGCAACGAATTCGCTCACCACCTGCGGCGCTTCGTTCACGAACAGAGCGACGACCGACACGAACGCCGGCATGGCGGCACCAATCTCGCGTGCGCGCGGCATGGCGACGGCGCGCGGGCTTGCCGCAAACATGACCAGGCCAATGGCGTCGGCGCCGGCATGCGCGGCAGCCAGCGCATCGTCGATGCGGGTAAGGCCGCAGATTTTGATTCGCGTACGGGGCATGTTCAACCTGGAAGGGGCAATCGCGTTCGTCCCAGGGGCAGGGCGAATTTTTCATCGTACTCGATATTCGTCAGGTACAGGCCATCCGCGGCGAAAGTCGGCGCCGCCTGTGACCGGTCGCGGCTTTCGACGATGCGCCTGAACTCTTCGATCGAATGACGGCCGGCGCCGACATAGACCAGGCCGCCAACAATGTTTCGAATCATGTGATGCAGGAACGCGTTGGCGCGAAACGTAAGCAGGACCAGTTGACCGGTCGCGTCCACTCTCGCTTCATACAGGAACTTGACCGGCGATTTGGCCTGGCACTCCGCCGCGCGAAACGCGGAAAAATCATGTTCGCCGACAAGCATATCCGCCGCCTCGCGCATCGCCGCCACATTCAGCGGCAGATGGAACCAGCCGACCTGACGGTGCATGATGCCCGCGCCCACGCTGTCGTTCAGCAGCAGATATCGGTAGGTGCGTGATCGGGCCGAATAGCGGGCGTGAAATTCATCGGCGACCGGTGTGGCCCAAAGGATGCGAATCGCATCCGGCAGATAGGTATTGGCGCCACGGACCCAGGACAATTCCTTGCGTTCGATGGCGCAGTCGAAATGCACCACCTGGCAAGATGCGTGCACGCCCGCATCGGTACGGCCGGCACAAACCACCGACACCTTTGCCGATGGCGCCGCGAGAAACATGGTCAGCGCGGATTCGACCTGATCCTGCACGCCGCAACCGCTCGGCTGCGACTGCCATCCACAGAAATTGCTGCCGTTGTATTCAATGCCCAGCGCTATTCGCATTTTCTTGGATCATGACAGGAGTGGTTGCCGCGCAGAAAAATAAAGGGGCGCGCGGGTATGTACCCGAACGCCCCCGGACGAACCATCGAAACGCTTACATGCCCGCCAGGATTTTCTTCGCCTCCGCCTGCTGTGCGGGCGATCCTTCGCGCGACACTTCCGTCAGGATTTCCTTTGCACCTTCACTGTCGCCAATCTCGATATAGGCTTTGGCCAGTTCAAGTTTGGTGGATACCGCACTCGGGCCCTCGCTTGATCCGCCGCCGGGTACGTCGAGGTCGAGACTGAGGTCGGCAAGACTGGGCATGCCGGACTTTTCCGCGGGCGTCGCCTGCGTGGCTATCGTCTTGCTGAAATCAGCCTGGGCAGGCTTGGCGGCCTCTCCGCTGTCCAGCGACAGGCTGGAAAGATCAAAGTCAAACCCCGATGACGGTGGCGGCGCGGATGCCGCGCCCGCGGCCGGCGCTGCCGGTGCGTCCATCGCGAGGTCGAAATCAAGCCCGCCGCCGCCGGACGTTCCGGTGGACGTACCTGCCGCTCCCCCGGTATTCAGGTCGAGGTCAAAATCCATTCCACCGCCGCCGGCCGGCTGATCCGAATTCGGCGATGTGACGTCAAAGGCGGAAATCGGCGTCGGCGTGGTTGAGCCCGCATTGTCGGTGAAGCCCAGATCGAAATCCACGTCGGGCGGTGCCTTCTCGGCCGCACTCGCCGCCATCACGGACGCGCCGCCCGTGCTGAACGCGCCGGTGGTCTCATAGGCCTGGCCGCTACCACTATAAAGCGCATTCTGCGGATCGATCGATGAGCCCATGGCGGCGACCTTTGCCCACATCGGACTGTCCCCGCCAATGGCTTCTTTCAATTCGCGGGCAACGGTTTCAAAGGCCTGCACGCTCTTGCGGGCATGGTAGATCTCCAGCAACTTGACCGTGATCTCATGACGGCTCTTGTCGCGAGACATGGCTTCCTTGAGAATTTCCTCCGCCTGCGCGTCGCGGCCGTAAGCGATATACACCTCGGCTTCAGCAACCGGATCGACTTCATCCGTATCGATCGAGCCCGGGCCTGTCTTGTCGAAATCGGTCAGGAATGAGCTGTTGCCGGTATCCACCAGACCGCCGCCACGATTGCCGGTCACCGTATTCGGCTTCAGGTCGCTCGGCATGATTGAAGAAGTCTTGCTCATGCTGGTGTTGTTGCCGCCGGATTTTTTCTTGCGCCGGGACATGAAGGCCAGGATAGCGCCGATACCCAGCACGCCGATGCCTCCCGCGCCAATGGCCAGCATATTGTCCTCGAGGAAGCTCGGCTCCGGTGGCGGCGGTGCTTTCACCGGCGTTTTCGGTGGCGCGGGCTTGGTCTCGACGACTTTCGGCGGCTCAGGCTTTACGTCCGCCGGTTTGGCATCTGCCGGTTTTGTGTCCGCCGGTTTGGTGACAGGCGCCTTGGCGTCAACTGGTTTTGCCGGTTCCGGCGCTTTCAGGGGTTCAGGTGCCTTGGCCGGCGGCGGCGTCACTTGCGCGACCTTCGTATCGGCGGGCTTGGCGGGTTCCGGCGCAGCCTTGCCGGCCAGCCCCTTCAGCTCCATTAGCTTGCGCATGTCGGCGATTTGTTTTTCCAGGTCAGCCACACGGGAATTCGCTTCTTTCAGCGAATTCTCACGCGCGATCTTTTCTTCTTTCAGCGCGGTGATCTGGTCCTGGAGATTACCGGTGCCGGACGCGCCGACACCACCGGCTTTGCCGGTCGCCGAATCAGTCTTGGCGATCTTTAGCTGGTCCTTGCTCGCCACGGCCGGTGCCGGCACATCCGGCTTGGCAACGGTGATTTTGCCGGTCGCCTGATTGGTGGCCGTCGCCGACGCGGGCGGCGCGGAGGACGCGCTGCCCGCGATTTGCTCGCGGTATGCCTGCCAACTGGCGACCTGCAACCTGATTTCCTTGCGCGCCTCTTTTTCGGCGATTTGTGAAACGTCGGTGGCGGCAGGCACCTTCAATATCTGGCCGGTGCGCAAGCGATTCATGTTGTTGTCGATGAATGCCGCCTTGTTTTCGCGATACAGGGCGACCAGCATCTGCTCCAGCGAGACGGTATCGGTCTTCATCTCTTGCGCGATCTTGCTAAGCGTGTCGCCACGCTTGACCGGACCGTAGGTATCGCCGCCCGATTCGGTTTGCGCCGACGGGGTGCCGGTAGGCGCAGTCACCACCGGCGCGCCGCTTGCCGGTGTGGGACTGGCTGCCGGTGCCGCCGACGATGTGGCGACAGGCGGGGCCACCGGCCGGGCCGGTGCAACAGTCGCGACCGGCGGCGCGATGCGCGCTTCGTTGAAGCCGGGCGGGTCCAGCAATATCGGATATTCGCGCAAGAGCCGGCCGGCTGGCCAGTTCATTTCAACCAGTACGTCGAGAAACGGTTCGTTGATCGGGGCAGAACTTGTGATCTTTAGCACCGGTTTGCCATCGGCACGGCGCTCTGCGGCAAAACGCAACTGCCGCAGCAGCGGCGAATATTCGATTTTCGCGTCACCGTACGATTCCGGACTGGCAACACGTGCGGCGATCGATTCAAATTCTCCCGGCTGAAGGGAGACCAACTCTATCTCAGCCGTGAGTGGCTGACCCAGCGCAGAATTGATAGTGAGCTTGCCCAAGCCCGCGGCATGTGCCGACAGCCCCGACAACGCCAAAAGTGCTCCCCCCAATGCCACAACCAGTTTTGTTTTCGGTGGACGGTTCATGCGCAACCCCAACCCTTCGATTTTTCGAGGACAAAGTAAAATAACATCAACGAGTTATTGTTTCAACTTTATTCGCTTTCTAGCATTAGAAGCGAAAGTTCACGAATTTTCAACCCGCATCTGCGGAAAATTACCGCACTAACCGGCAAAAATGAATTCAACTCGTTGATAAATAAACTATTTCTGTAAAATAATCCGCAACATCCGACGCAGCGGTTCTGCCGCGCCCCACAAAAGTTGATCACCAACCGTGAATGCGCTCAGGTATTCCGGTCCCATCGCCAGCTTGCGCAGGCGTCCAACCGGAATATGCATGCGGCCTGTCACCGCCGTGGGCGTCAGTTCACGGATGCTGCGTTCGCGTTCATTCGGTATCACCTTGACCCACTCATTGTCGGCGGCAATGATCGATTCGATCTCCGCCAACGGAACGTCCTTTTTTAGCTTGATGGTCAATGCCTGGCTGTGGCAGCGCATTGCGCCGACGCGCACGCAGAGGCTGTCGATTGGCGTTGCAGGGGCACCGAAGCCTTCGCCGCGTCCCAGAATCTTGTTGGTCTCGGCCATGCCTTTCCATTCCTCCAGCGACATCCCCGGGTTTCCCATGGTCGCCATGTCCTTGTCTATCCAGGGGATAAGATTCCCGCCCAGCGGCACGCCAAAGTGCCGGGTCTCGTCTGCGGTCAAAGAGTGTTGTCTCGCCAGGACATTGCGATCAATTTCAAGTATCGCGGAATGTGGATCATCGAGCAGCGCCTTCACTTCGGCGTGCAGTGTGCCGAACTGGGTGAGCAGTTCGCGCATATGCGTGGCGCCGCCGCCCGAGGCCGCCTGGTAGGTCATGCACGTCATCCATTCGATCAAGTCAGCTTTGAAGAGCCCGGCCAACCCCATCAGCATGCAACTGACCGTGCAATTGCCGCCGATATAGTCCTTCACGCCCTTCGCCAGCGCGTTGGCGATAACCGGCATGTTGACCGGATCCAGAATGATGACCGCATCATCCTTCATGCGCAGGGTCTTGGCGGCATCAATCCAGTAGCCCGCCCATCCCGCCGCGCGCAACTGCGGATAGATTTCGGTGGTGTAATCACCCCCCTGGCAGGTGATGACGATATCCATCTGCTTGAGCGCCGAGATGTCCTTTGCGTCCTTGAGCGGCGCGCCGTTCGCTTCGGCCGGCGCCTCACCACCAATCGCAGAGGTGCTGAAAAATACCGGTTCGACCAGCGCGAAATCGTTTTCCGCGCGCATGCGGTCCATGAGCACCGAGCCCACCATACCGCGCCACCCCACCATACCGACTTTCAACATTTGCGTTGCGCTCTCATCAAAATTGAACTGCGTGCGCGCCGAACGAGGATTCACCGCCCCGCATGCGCCTCACCACGAACCCTTGCCCGCGCGCCGCCGCCGGCAGCGGCCAACCGATGCGCCACTAAGACGCACGTACCGCACTTTTCCGGCAACTCCATTACAAGTTTCTCACCACGGCATCACCCATCTCGCGTGTGCTGCAAATTTTCCCGCCCGGCGCCGCGATGTCACCGGTCCGCAAACCCGACTGCAGCGCCTTGCGCACCGCCTGTTCGACCCGATTGGCCACTTCCGGCAATTTGAAGGTATAGCGCAGCATCATCGCCAGCGAAAGTATCTGCGCCAATGGATTGGCCACGCCTTTGCCGGCAATGTCGGGAGCGGAACCGTGAATTGGTTCGTACAGGCCCTTGCCGTTCGCATCAAGCGACGCCGAAGGCAACATGCCGATGGATCCCGTCAGCATCGATGCTTCGTCGGAAAGGATATCCCCAAACAGGTTTCCGCACACCATCACATCGAAATGCTTCGGGTTGCGCACCAGTTGCATCGCCGCGTTGTCGACCAGCATATGCGATAGCTCGACGTCCGGATATTCAGGGGCGATTTCAATGGCGATATCGCGCCACAACTGCATGGTCTCGAGAACGTTCATCTTGTCGATCGAACACATGCGCCTGTGGCGCTGCCGGGCCGTGCGAAAACCCACATGAATGATACGGCGGATCTGCGCCTCGGTGTAGTGCATGGTATTGATGCCGACACGGTTTCCCGGCGCGCCGTCCCGGCCCTTTTCGCCGGTCACGCCGCGCGGCTCGCCAAAGTAGATATCGCCGGTGAGTTCGCGGATGATCATCAGATCGAGGCCCGCGACGATTTCCGCTTTCAGCGAAGACGCCGCCGCCAATTCGGGGAAAACGGTGGCGGGTCGCAAATTGGCAAAAAAATCACATTCCTTGCGCAGGCCCAGGATCGCCTTTTCCGGGCGATGTTCGCGCGGCAGGGAATCGTATTGCGGGCCGCCGACCGAGCCGAACAGCACCGCATCCGCCGCCTTGGCCAGCCTGAGCGTGCTTTCCGGCAAGGGATGGCCGTGGACATCGAATGCCGCCCCGCCGACCAGGCACGCCTCAGTCTCGACGCTGAGGCCGTCACGACGCAGCACCTCGAGCACCCGGAGCGCTTCGGCCATGATTTCCGGGCCGATGCCATCGCCGGCCATGATCGCGATTTTCATGTCAATTTCCGAAAAGATTTTCCAGCCAGGGATGAAGCCGGATTTGTGACGGCATCGCCGCCAGGTTGGCCCCGCCCACCCCGGGATCATCCCTGTTCATCCGCATTTGACCGTGGCAGGACAAATTATCCAAACAGCCACGGTTCCTTTGCCGCGCGCGCTGCCTCATAAGCCCGGATCTTGTCCGTGTGCCGCATGGTGAGACCGATCTCGTCCCAGCCATTGAGCAACGACAGCTTGCGGAATTCCTCGACCTGGAACGGATACGTCTCCGCGCCCGGTACCTCGACGACCTGGCGCTCGAGGTCGACGTTGATCTTCAAACCCGCCGTCGCGGCGACGATATTGAACAGGTGATCCACGTCCCGCTCGGCGAGCACCACCGGCAGCAGGCCGTTCTTGAAACAGTTGTTGAAGAAAATGTCGGCGAACGACGGCGCGATGATTGCCTTGAAACCGAACTGCTGCAGCGCCCACGGCGCATGCTCGCGCGATGAGCCGCAGCCGAAATTCTTGCGGGCCAGCAGAATGGTCGCGCCCTGGTAACGCGCCTGGTTCAATACAAAATTCGGATTGAGCGGGCGCTTGGCGTTGTCGATGCCCGGCTCGCCGTGATCGAGATAGCGCCACTCATCGAACAGATTCGGACCGAAACCCGAACGCTTGATCGATTTCAGGAACTGCTTCGGGATGATCGCGTCGGTATCGACGTTGGCGCGGTCGAGCGGCGCCACCAACCCGGTATGTCGGCGAAACGCCTCCACGCTCAGGACTTTGCCCGTTCAGCAGCTTTCTCGATTTTTTCGCCGCCTTTCTTCACGTCCTTGCCCAAGCCTTCAATGGTATTGCAGCCGCCCAGAATGACTGCGGAAAACAGGCCCAGCAACACGGCGATAAGCGATTTGCGCATCTCATTGCTCCACTAAAGAATTTGTCTGACATCGGCGAAGCGCCCGGCAATCGCCGCCGCCGCCGCCATTTCCGGACTGACCAGGTGGGTACGTCCCCCCGCGCCCTGCCGTCCCTCGAAATTCCGGTTGGACGTGGAGGCACAACGCTCACCGGGCGAGAGGCGGTCTTCATTCATTCCCAGGCACATTGAACATCCGGGTTCCCGCCATTCGAATCCCGCCGCCAGGAACACGCGGTCGAGGCCCTCGGCCTCGGCCTGCCTTTTCACCAGTCCCGAACCCGGCACCACCATCGCCAGTTTCACGTTTGCGGCGATATGCCGGCCGCGCACAACGCCCGCTGCCGCCCGCAGGTCCTCAATGCGCGA
>JBDTSU010000109.1:0-10632 GCA_039930965.1 Betaproteobacteria bacterium | reverse complement strand
CGCCGCCATCTACGCACTGATGCAGGGCTTCATCCAGCACCTGGCGCAGACGCTGCAGGCGGACCTGGAACGCTCCAACCCGGAGCGCGCCTGGCGGGTGCTGAATCTCAATTTCGCCATCACCGCCATTCGCACCGGCGATGCCGCGATGATGCGCTTTGCCTTCGACACCCTGAATCGGCATCTTCCCGATGAGAGCGAGGGTTTCTTTGCTGAAGCCCATGCACTGGCCCTCGCGTCCCGCCTTCCGCAGGAGACACTGGCACTCATTGAGGCCGAATGCTCACGCCTGGCACGGGTTCACTAGGCGCGCAAGAGGTTTCACAATCAGATTTGTGAAGCCGCTCTGAACATGCGAAAATGCCAAGTTATTGATTTTCCGCTGCTCTTGTCATCCTTTTCGTCATATTCCTGCGCAATTCATGAAGCTGCTGTTCGATTTCCTGCCAGTCATCCTGTTTTTCGTGGCCTACAAGCTCGCGGACATCTATGTCGCGACCGGCGTGGCCATCGTGGCGGCAATCGCGCAGATCGCCTGGAGCCTGTTGCGCAAGGAGAAGGTCAAACCCGTGCAGTGGATCGGCCTCGGCTTCATCCTCATATTTGGCACGGCCACGATCCTGTTGCAGGATGAGTTCTACATCAAGATCAAATGGACCCTGTTTTACAGCCTGATGGGCGTCCTGATCATCGGCGCCGCCGCGCTCGGCAAAAATCCGCTCAAATCGATACTCGGCAATGAAATCGAGTTGCCCCCCATCGCCTGGCAAAAGCTTTCCTATTCCTGGGGCGGCTTCTTCCTGCTGCTGGCGGGGCTGAACCAATACTTCGCCATGACACTCTCACTCGACGCCTGGATAAAAGTGAAGGTGTTTGGCGGCACGGCATTGAGCCTCGTGTTTGTCTTCGCCCAGGCATTCTGGCTGGCAAAATATGTCCCGGATGACCCGGCACCGCCAGACACAAAGGCCAAGGAGGGCTGATGTTGTATGCGGTCATTTGCGAGGAAATACCCGGCGCGCTGGAAAAGCGGCTCGCTAACCGGCCCGCCCACGTGGAACGGCTCAAGGCCCTGCAGGCGGAGGGACGATTGATCCTCGCCGGTCCGCACCCATTGATCGACAGCGAAGATCCGGGACCGGCCGGATTTTCAGGTTCGCTGATTGTTGCCGAGTTTGCCTCGCGCGAAGCGGCCATTGCCTGGGCGTCCGAGGACCCGTACTGTGCCGCCGGCGTATTTTCAAGCGTCACCGTCAAGCCCTTCAAGAAGGTCCTGCCGTCCTAGCCGGCGCGATCGCACTCCCATGAACGTTATCGCAAACATGCAATCAAACGTGGCGGCACTGATTCGCGAACGACTGGCCCCACTGCAGGCGGTGTCGCTGGAAGTCATCGACGACTCTGCGTCGCACGCCGGGCATGCCGGCGCGCGCGATCACACCGCACGCACCGGTGCGCATGACGGCACCCATTTCGAACTCACCATCGTTTCACCGGTCTTTTCCGGCCAGTCGTCCGTGGCGCGCCACCGGATGATCTATGACCTGCTCGGCGATCTGATGCAAACCCGCATTCACGCGCTCAAGATCGATGCGCGTGCGCAATAGGCTTTTGTTTTCAATTACCACTCAGAAGGAAGACTCATGCAACTCAAAATGAAATCCATGGTTATCGCTCTTGCCGTCGCGTTTGCAGCACCCGCCGCGATGGCGCAATCGGCTGAGAAGGCCGAGAAGGCCCCACGGCCCGCCAAAGCCGCCAAAGTCGACGGAAAAGTCAGCGTCAATGGCGTGACCATTCCACAAGCGCATTTCGATGCCATGAACAAGGAGCGTGAGGCAAGCGGCCAGCCGGCGTCGGCCGACGTGGGCAATGCCATCCGCGAAGAGTTGATCAGCCGCGAAGTGCTTGCGCAGGCCGCGAAAAAGAAGGGCCTCGACAAGGATGCCACCGTCGCCGCGCAAATGGACATGGCCCGCCAGGCCGTGCTCATCCGCGCCTACTTCGACGACTTCGTCAAAGCCAATCCGGTGACCGACGCCCAGCTCAAGACAAACTACGAGCAATTCGTGGCGCAAATGGGCGACAAGGAATACAAGGCACGCCATATCCTGGTCGACAAGGAAGACGACGCCAAAGCGATCATCGCGGCCCTGAAGCGTGGTGAGGCGTTTGAAAAACTCGCCAAGGAAAAATCCAAGGACACCGGTTCGAAAGACAACGGCGGCGATCTCGACTGGGGTCCGGCTGGCCGCTATGTGCCTGAGTTCGGCAACGCCATGAAAGCGCTGCAAAAGGGCCAGACCACCGACGTGCCGGTCAAGACGCCCTTCGGTTACCACGTGATTCGCCTCGACGATTCGCGCGCAATGAAAGTGCCGACGTATGACGAGGTAAAGGACAATTTCCGCCAGCGCGCGCAGCAGGAACAGGTTTCCAAGCTGGTCCAGGAACTGAAGAGCAAGGCCAAGATCGAACTGAAGTAATTGACCGGCCCCGATGCAGGGGCAGATCAGCAATTGAAAAAGGGCAGCTTCGGCTGCCCTTTTTTGCGTGTCGCGCTTGCTGAATTAATGATGCTAATCCAATCTTTGCCATTTGCCTAGCATTGCGCCGGTGCGGGAGTTCCTTTAACGTGAACCCATGAATACTCCTGTACGCGTTCAATTCGCCAAGGCCGGAAACCTGTTCCGGCTGGATGTGAGCGCGTCGCCGTTGCTGCCGCGCGAAGTGCCGCCGGTGGTGGAGGTCTTCACGGCCAACTGGGCAAAGCCGCAGGAAGTCGAGCGCGCGCGCGTGGGCGACGCGATGGCCATCACACTTTCCGCGGAGCACGAGATCCGCGCCGGCGAACGTCCGGCGGATATTGCCCGCGCGCTGACCTATGCGATCTGGCAAAAACTCGATCGCTACGTCAAGGTGACGGTTGAAGCCACCTACCTTGGTGAGACACCCGACGCGCATTTCGAGTATGGCGAGAGCGCCTATGCCGAAGCGTTCGGGGCGCGTTTCGAGAACTAGCGAACCTCGACTATTCAGCCGGCCGTCTGCCTGCTTCGTTGATTTGGCGCAAGGCGGGAGGATCGCATCGACGGACAATGGCCGGTTCCCATTCCAATAATGTCACGCCATGAACCTCGCCGAGTCACTTCTGAAGGCACTCAGGGACCAGGGCGCGCGCCAGGTCTTTGGCATCCCCGGTGACTTTGTGCTGCCGTTCTTCAAGGTCATCGAAGAATCGGCGATCCTGCCGCTGTATACATTGAGCCACGAACCGGCGGTCGGGTTCGCGGCCGATGCCGCCGCCCGGATTTCCGGCGGCCCCGGTGTCGCCGCGGTCACCTATGGCGCCGGTGCGCTCAACATGGTAAATGCCGTGGCCAGCGCCTATGCCGAAAAATCGCCGCTGGTGGTGATATCGGGCGGCCCCGGCCGGGGCGAATCCGACAGCGGCTGGCTGCTGCATCACCAGGCGAAACGGCTGGACTCCCAATTGCAGATATTTCGCGAAATCACCTGCGACCAGACGCGTCTGGACGACCCCGCCCGCGCGCCCGCCGACATTGCGCGGGTACTGGCAAGCTGTATGCGCGAGACCCGACCGGTCTACATCGAGGTGCCGCGCGACATGTCGACGGTGACCTGCGCGGCGGTCGTGCCTGCCGCGCCGCTGCCGGTCGACGACGAGGCGCTTGCCGCTTGCGTCACGGACATCCTCGCGCGCCTCGCCGGCGCGCGTCGGCCAGTGCTGATGGTGGGCGTCGAGGTACGGCGCTTCGGCCAGGAGGCCGCGCTCACCGAATTGGCGAGCCGCCTCGGCATCCCCGTCGTCACCAGCTTCATGGGCTGCGGACTGCTCGCCGAATCGGCCACCCCGCCGCTCGGCACCTATCTGGGATTGGCGGGCAGTGCCGAGATCACCGATCTGGTGGAGAAGGCGGACGTGCTGTTTCTGCTGGGCGTCATACTTTCCGACACCAACTTTGGCGTCTCGCGACGGAAAATTGACCTGCGCCATACCATTCATGCCAATGATCGCCAGGTCACGCTCGGCTACCACACCTATTCGGACATTCCGCTGGCGGCGCTGATCGCGGGCCTGCTGGCACGCACGGCTGCCCGGACGCCCGCCACACCTGCCCGCGACAGCGTGAACACCTCGCCCGCTGCCTGCCCCGCGGGACTGGTCGCCGATGACACCCTCCTGGCGCCGGACGACATCGCGCGCGCCATCAACGATCTCATGGCCACGCACGGGCGCATGCCGCTCGCGGTCGATGTCGGCGATTGCCTGTTCACGTCGATGGATATCGACCACACCCACCGGGTCGCGCCGGGTTACTACGCGACCATGGGCTTCGGCGTTCCGGCCGGGTTGGGGCTGCAGGCCGCCAGCGGCCGGCGCGCACTGATCCTGGTCGGCGATGGCGCGTTTCAGATGACCGGCTGGGAACTGGGCAATTGTCCGCGTTACGGCTGGGACCCGATTGTCGTCGTGTTCAACAACGCCGGCTGGGGCATGTTGCAGAGTTTTCAGCCGGAGTCCGCCTTCAATCATCTCGGCGAATGGAATTTCGCCAGCATGGCGGCGGGCATGGGAGGCGATGGCGTGAGGGTGCGAACCCGTGCCGAACTGGCTGCCGCCCTGGCGCGGGCCTTTGAAACGCGCGGCCGTTTTCAACTGATCGAGGCGATGATTCCCACCGGCGTTCTATCGACCACGCTCACGCGTTATGTCGCGGGCGTGAAGCGGGTGTCCGCGGAAAAATCGCCGGGATCCTGACCAACCTCAAGCACTGGCGCGGTGTTTCAGCCATTTTACGATGGAGAGCCGCGCCAGTGCTTGTGAATTGCCTCCCGCAATACGCTCCGCGCCGTAAAGTGCGCATCGCGCACGCGACTCGAATCAATTTGCCCGCGAAATTGCCAAGGCACAAAGAGATGTGCGCGGTGCGCACCCTACCCTTGTATTGAATCCGGGAGGTATTAGCCAACCCACTGCCGCGCATTGCGGAACATGCGCATCCACGGGCTTAAGGCTGGCCGGCCGGCCGCATCGGCCGCCGGCCAATCGGCCGGGCGCCAGGACAAATTCACATTGAGCGCGACCCGCTCCGGGTGCGGCATCATGATCGTGAAGCGGCCATCGGGCGTGGTAAAGGCCGTCATGCCCAACGGCGAGCCGTTGGGATTGGCCGGCAACTGCTCTGCCGCGCGGCCCTGGTTATCGACGAAATGCGCGGCACACAACCAGCGCACCGCATCCTGCTGGGCGGCGTCGCGAAATACCGCGCGGCCTTCACCGTGTGCGGTGGCCACCGGCAGCCGTGAACCGTGCATTCCGGCAAACAGGATGGAAGGCGATTCGCGGATCTCCACCAGCACGGTGCGGGCTTCGTATTGTTCGCTGGCGTTGCGCTCGAGATGCGGCCAGTTCGCGGCGCCGGGAATGATCTCGTGCAGGTTGGACATCATCTGGCAGCCATTGCAGACGCCCAGCGCGAATGAATCGCCGCGCGCAAAGAACGCCGCGAACTCATCGCGCGCCCGCCCATTGAACAGGATGGACTTCGCCCAGCCCTCACCCGCCCCAAGCACGTCGCCGTAGGAAAAACCGCCGCAGGCCGCGAAGCCCTTGAAGTCCGCCAGCGAGATCCTTCCGCTGATGATGTCGCTCATGTGCACGTCGATGGCGTCGAAGCCGGCACGGACAAACGCGTGCGCCATTTCCAGCTGTCCGTTGACACCCTGCTCGCGGAGAATCGCTATCCGCGGCGCCGATGCGCGGCCGATGAACGGCGCCGCCATGTCATCGGCCGGATCAAACGAGAGCCGGGCATTCAGGCCGGGGTCGGCCGTGTCGGTGAGGCGATCGTATTCCTGCTGCGTGGTGACGGGATTGTCGCGCAGCGCCTGAATCAGGTAACTGGTTTCGCTCCAGGCCCGCTGCAGGTCGACGCGCGGTTCGGACAGCAAGGGCCGGGTGGCGCGAATCACCCGCAGTTCGTCGCTCAGGTTCGGGTGTCCAATCACGTGGCTGCCGGCGGACAGTCCGGCGTCGCGCAAACTCTGCATGACGGCGCCACGGTCGGATTTGCGGATCTGGATGACGCCACCGAGTTCTTCACTGAACAACGCCGCCAGGACCGCGTCGGCTTCGCCCAGTTTTCGCGCGGTGCCGCTAATGTCGTAATCATCGACATCGGCTTCGCGTTCGGCGTACGTCAGCGCGTCCATGTAAAGGGTCACGCCACAGCGCGACGCAAACATCATTTCGGCCAGCGTCACCAGCAGTCCGCCGTCCGAACGATCATGGTAGGCGAGGATCTTCTGTTCGCGCGCCAGCTGCCGGATCACAGTGAAATACTGTTTGAGCGCAAGCGGATCATCCAGATCCGGCGCAATGTTTCCCACCTGTCCGTACACCTGCGCAAGTGCCGAAGCACCCAGGCGGTTCCTGCCGCCGCCCAGATCAATCAGCACCAACTCGGTATCGGCGCCGCCATCCAGGCATGGCGTCAGCGTCCTGGCGGCATCATCCACCCGCGCAAATGCCGAGATCACCAGCGACACCGGCGCGACCACCTGTTTTTTTTCGGCGCCATCGTCCCACACAGTTTTCATCGACAGCGAATCCTTGCCGACCGGTATGGACATGCCCAGCGCGGGACACAGCTCCATGCCCACGGTTTTCACGGTTTCGAACAAGCGCGCGTCTTCGCCCGCAAATCCGGCGGCCGCCATCCAGTTCGCCGACAGCTTGATATCGCCGATTGCCGCCACATCCGCCGCAGCGATGTTGGTGATCGCCTCGCCCACCGCCATGCGCCCCGAGGCCGGCGCATCGATCACTGCCACCGGCGTGCGCTCGCCCACCGCCATCGCTTCGCCCTGCAGTGTCCGGTAGCCCATCAGGGTTACCGCGCAATCGGCGACCGGCACCTGCCAGGGTCCGACAAACTGGTCGCGCACCGTCAGCCCGCCGACGGAACGGTCGCCAATGGTTATCAGAAATGATTTGTCGGCCACGGTGGGCAGCCGCAGGACCCGGTAGACAGCGTCCTTCAGTACCATCGTGTCGGTGTTCAATGCGGGCAACACCACCTTGACCGTGACGGCATCGCGATGCATGCGCGGTGGCTTGCCCAGCAGCACGTCCATTTCCATGTCGACGGCGTTATTACCGAACAGGGAATCGGCGACGACAAGCTGTTGCGCCGCAGTCGCCGAACCCAATACCGCGAACGGACAGCGCTCGCGCTCACAGATCTGCCTGAAGCGGTCGAGCGACGCCGGCGCAATGGCCAGCACATAGCGCTCCTGGGATTCGTTGCTCCAGATTTCCCGTGGACTCATGCCGGGCTCTTCGCTCGGCACGGCACGCAACTCGAAGTGCGCGCCGGCGCCGCCGCCGTGCGCAAGTTCCGGCAAGGCGTTCGAGATTCCGCCCGCGCCGACATCGTGCAGGCTCAGGATCGGATTGGCTGCGCGCATCTGCCAGCAGGCATCGATCACTTCCTGGCAGCGTCGTTGCATTTCGGCGTTGGCGCGCTGCACCGAATCGAAATCCAGCGCTTCCGTATTGGACCCCGAGGTCATCGAGGACGCCGCGCCCCCGCCGAGCCCGATACGCATTCCCGGGCCGCCGAGCTGGATCAGCAGCGAGCCTGGCGGCAGCGGCCTCTTGTGGGTATGGCCGGCGGAAATATTACCCAGCCCGCCGGCGATCATGATCGGCTTGTGGTAGCCGCGCACGACGCCGTCGGCAAGTTGCTCGTAGGAGCGAAAGTAGCCGGCGAGATTGACGCGGCCGAATTCATTGTTGAACGCGGCGCCGCCGATGGGCCCCTCGATCATGATCGCCAGCGCCGAGGCAATGCGCGATGGTTTGCCGTAATCGTGCTCCCAGGGTCGGCGATGACCGGGAATGTTGAGGTTGGAAACCGAGAAGCCGGTCAGGCCCGCCTTGGGCTTGGCGCCGATGCCGGTGGCGCCCTCGTCGCGAATTTCGCCGCCGGAGCCGGTTGCCGCGCCCGGCCACGGCGCAATCGCGGTTGGGTGATTGTGGGTCTCGACCTTCATCAAGATGTGGGTTTCATCCTCATGAAATCCGAATTGCCCGTTGGCCGCCGGAAAGAAACGATCGATCGTCGCGCCCTGCATCACGGCGGAGTTGTCCGAATAGGCGACCACCGTTCCCCGCGGCGCCAGCTGATGCGTGTTGCGGATCATCGCAAACAGGCTCTTTTCCTGCGATTCGCCGTCAATGGTCCACGACGCATTGAAAATCTTGTGGCGGCAATGCTCGGAATTGGCCTGGGCGAACATCATCAGTTCGACGTCGGTCGGGTCACGCCGGATGCGCTGGTAGTAGGCATGGAGGTACTCGATCTCGTCCGGCGCCATCGCCAGGCCCATGTCGATATTGGCCCGGCGCAATGCCTCCATGCCATCGGCCATCACCGGCACATGCGCCAGCGGCGCGGGCGCCTGCCCGACAAACAACTCAGCCGCCTCGTCAAGCGAAAAACGCACCGTCTCGGTCATCGGATCATGAATCGCCGCGGCGACGGCGTCGCGCACGCTCGGGGTTATGCCGTCCGGGCAATCGACCGCGAACAGCGCGCCGCGTTCGATGCGATGCACGCCGTCCAGCCCGCAGTTCCGGGCAATATTGGTCGCCTTCGACGCCCACGGCGAAATGGTGCCGATACGCGGAATCACCAGCAGCACCTCACCGGCGTACGCCGGTGCTGGCGCGCCGCCGTAGGTGAGCAACTGCGCCAGGATGGCCGATTCGCGCTCGTCAAGTGTGCGCGTGGCATGCACAAAATGGACAAACGCGCTGTCGATCGAACCAATCGCGGGATGCGCCTGCATCAACGATTGGCGGAGTTTGTCGAGTCGAAAGGCCGATAGCGCCGGCGAGCCGCGCAGCACCAGCACGGGCGGCGCGGCAGGAACAACTTGAGGGGAATTCATGGGCGGGGCCGGGAAGAAGAAGTGAGGCCGGAGTTGAAATTATACCGGAGGCGCTTCCCGGCTCTCCCGGGCGCGCACCCGTGGATCAGACTATTTCCACTTGAGGGCGACGCGAGTCTTGCGGAATTCCGTGCTATCGAGGCTATCCGGCCACAACGGTATCACCCGCGGCCACCAGCGCCGCCACGCGCGATCGCCGGGAAGACGGTAGCGCAGCGCGGTGAACCAGGGCGACACAAACGCGCGCGGCAATACCGTCGCATCGAATTCGGCGCCGAGCGGGTGTTTCGCCGCGCTGGCGAAGCGGACGCGAATGCCCAGCCGCGGTGAATCCGCGCCGGTTCCCGGCAAAGGGTTCTTCGTGCCGGATGCGCCGGATGCGCCGGATGCGCCGGTTGCAAATGGCGCTGGCGCCGGGTCAAGATCAAAGAGGTAAAACGCGGCGACCGAATAGCGGCCTTTCAGCAGTATCAGGTGCAGGTCCCACGCCATGGCGAGCACGAATCCGGCCAGCAACGCCATGCGCACCCACGGCGACAAGCCGGAGACCAGCAACATGACCGGGAACGCGAGCAGCGTCCCGAGCAGGCTGATACCCAGGTTGATGCGCGAGACCTGCAGCGTGATCCAGCGCGGATCGGAAGTTTTCTTGTCGGCGACTTGAACTTCGGACATATGAATAAAACTACAATGGGATAATCAATCGTTGGCCTTGCCACAACCGGGTAAGGCCGGCCCAAATTTGGACAAGAATATTCTCCCATGAGTGAACGCTGGATTTCCGAACTCACCGACCAGGGTGCACGTTTCGCCGATGGCCGGGTCGCCGATTTTGGCGACGCCGCGGCGGAATTGTCGGCCGTTTCCGCGGGCAATGTGCTGTGCGACTTGTCCCACGAAGGCTTGATACTGGTCGCCGGCGATGACGCGGCCGCTTATTTGCAGGCGCAATTCAGCAACGATGTCCTGTCGCTGGCCGACGGCATGGCGCAGTGGAACGGCTGGTGCTCACCCAAAGGCCGGCTGCTGGCAACATTTCTCGCGTGGAAAGGGAGGCAAGGTTTCTTCCTGCAACTGCCACGCGCGTTGCAGGCGGCCATCCAGAAACGCATGCAGATGTTCGTGTTGCGATCCAAAGTCACCCTTTCGGATGTGAGCGCGGACTGGGTCCGCTTCGGTATTGCCGGGCCGCACGCGGAGGCCATGATCCAGGCATTCGCCGGCGAGGTCCCGGCCCAACCGATGAGCAGTGCGCATGTCGACGGCGGCAGAATCGTGCGCCTGTCGGTCAATCGATTCGAGATCATCGCCGAGGTGGAGAGTGCCCTCCGCTGGTGGCGCCAGTGCGCCCCCCAAGCAACCCGCGTCGGCGCGCCGGTGTGGGATGGCCTTGCCATTCGTGAGGGTATCCTCACCGTGCTGCCGGGCACCCAGGACCTGTTTGTCCCGCAGATGGCCAATTTTGAACTGATCGGCGGCGTGAACTTCAAGAAGGGCTGTTATCCCGGGCAGGAAATCGTGGCGCGCACGCAGTATCGTGGCATCCTGAAACGCCGCATGGCCCGGGTTCACGCGCCGTCCGGCGCCGTACCGAACCCCGGTGACGCGGTTTATTCGCAGGAATTTGCCGGGCAGGCGGCGGGCACGATC
>JBDTSU010000108.1:0-10633 GCA_039930965.1 Betaproteobacteria bacterium | reverse complement strand
GCGCGATCGCCCCGCAGGCTGACGACGTAATGGTCGAGATCGGCCCCAGCCCGGGTGCCCTGACCGCGCCCTTGCTTGCAAGGCTCACACATCTGCACGCCGTTGAAATCGATCGCGACCTGGCGGCCGCGTTGCGGGCGCGGTTCGCGGCCGGCAAGTTCACGATGCATGAGGAGAACGTGCTGGCATTCGACTTCGGCAAACTTGCCTCGCGCTTTCGATGCGTGGGCAATCTGCCCTACAACATCTCGACGCCGTTCCTGTTTCACCTCGCCGAATTCGCCGGGCAGCTCATTGACGCGACGTTCATGCTGCAGAAGGAAGTGGTCGACCGCATGGTCGCCGCACCCGATACCGGGGCCTATGGACGATTGTCGGTGATGCTGCAATACCGCTTTGCCATGCGGCGCCTGTTCGACGTGCCGCCGGGCGCGTTCACGCCACCGCCGAAAGTGGATTCGGCCATCGTGCGCATGCTGCCATTGGGCGCCGACCGGCTGCGCGCAAAGGATGACTCCCGGTTTGCGGCCATTGTCACTGCGGGCTTCGGGCAACGCCGCAAGACACTGGGCAATACCCTGAAATCCTATCTGACGGCCGCGCAAATGAATGCGCAGGGAATCGACCCCAGGCGGCGCGGCGAAACGCTTTCGCCTGCCGAGTTTGTCGCGCTCGCCGACCTGTCACTTGACGTTCAAGAAGTCAAACTCTAGCACTGGAGCGGCTTTTATAGCCTTTTTGGCCTGCAGGCCGCACCAGTGCTGGAGTTTGGCTAATGTTCAGGCAGCCTTCTGGATGAACTCGATCTTGTAGCCGTCCGGATCCTCCACAAACGCAATCACGCTTCCGCCGAATTTCATCGGCCCGGGTTCGCGCGTCACTTTTCCGCCTTTGGCCTTTACCGCGTCGCACGCCTTGTACACGTCGGGCAGTCCGATCGCAATATGGCCGAATGCATTGCCCAGCTCATAGTGCTTCGTTTCCCAGTTGTGGGTGAGCTCGATCACCGCATTCAGCGATTCATCGCCGTAGCCGACAAACGCCAGCGTGAACTTCCCGTCGGGGTAATCCTTGCGGCGCAACAATTGCATGCCGAGGACGTTGGTGTAGAAATCGATCGATTTGTCGAGATCGACGACACGAATCATGGTGTGCAGCAGTTGCATGAAATTCTCCTTCAGAAAGCGCGAAATTTGTGATCGCTGGCGTCGAGCTCGGCCTTTAGCGCCCGGTAGTCCGGGCACATGCGCTCCACTTCGCGCCAAAAGGCCGGCGAATGATCCATGTGCCGCAGGTGCGCCAGTTCGTGACAGACCACATAATCGATCAGCGCCGGCCGCGCCTTGATGAGCCGCCACGAAAAGCGCACCTCGCGTTGCGCATTACAGCTGCCCCACCTGCTGTTGGCGCTGGAGAGGAACACGCGCGGCGGCGTCAGGCCGTGCAGCCGCGCGTAAAAAAAGGCCCGTTGCGCCAGATGCGGCAACGCCTGGCGTTTGTACCATGCCTGTGCCGCCTTCTCGATCGCCGACGGTTCCGCCCTGGGCAGCCGGACAAAGAGATGGCCCATCGATTGTTCGACGTTGATACGGGTGGCGCCGGCATCGATCATCAGGGTGAGCGACTCACCCATGAAATACACCGTCGCGCCGGTCTGCCAGCGCTGCGGCTGGATTCGGCGGTGCGACCATTCATTGAGCTTTTTCAGCACCCAGTCCGAATTCTTGCCGATCAGGTCCTCGATGCTGCCGATCGGCGTGGTCAACGACGCCGCTACCGTCATGCCGGTACCGTCGATCTTGAGCCCGACCCCGCGCCGTCCGCGGCGCCGCACCAGTTTGTAGGCGACGCGATGCCCGGCCAGCGCAATGCTGCGTTCCGATTCCTCGGGCAACGCGACCGGTGCCTTCTTCAGTTTGAAAAACATGCGCATGGTGTTTCCCGCCGCCGCTCAGTCGCCACAGGCGGGTGGCAGCGTGAGCATTTCGGCCTCGATCCAGTTTTCGACGTCGGCGATAACGGCGGCAGGTTCGCGCCCCGCTGTTAGTATCGGCGGCCCAATACTCACCGTGACCCGTCCCGGGTATTTCAGGAATGCATAGCGGCGCCAGCATTCGCCCGCATTGTGCGCGATCGGCAGGATGGGGGTGCCGGTCCTGGCGGCGAGGAAAGCGCCACCGATCCCATAGCGGCCACGCTTGCCTGGCGCCACCCGCGTGCCCTCCGGAAAGATCGAGATCCAAAGGCCTTGTGCCAGTCGGTCACGTCCCTGTTCCTCGATCTGCTCGACGGCACGCTTGCCGCTCTTGCGGTCGATGGCGATAGATTTGAGCGCAAACAGGACCCAGCCGATGATCGGCAGCCATTGCAGCTCGCGCTTGATGATCCAGACCGCGCGCGGGATCTCGCTCAGGATAAACACGGTCTCCCAGGCCGATTGGTGCTTGGCCATCGACACGCACGGATAAGCCGGGATGTGCTCCCTGCCCTTGACGGTGTAGTCGATCCCGCACACCCGGCGCGCCAGCCAGAGCGTGACCCTGCCCCAGCCCCGGGCGGCGTCATAGCCCCATTCGAAGCGGACAAAGCACAAGGGCAACACGAAGACACCAAAAAAAATCGTGTTGACGATCGCCAGCAGGAAGAACAGGGTCGAACGAAAATAGATCATGCGCGCCGTTCGTGATTGCGCGTCACGCTAAGCCTGCGCACGGGCGGTCTCCGCCACCAATGCCTCCGTCGCGCTCGCCAGATCGGTGTAGATTCGGGTCCCGCGTGGCAAATCACCCTTGTCGCGGGTCTTCTTGCCTTTGCCGGTGAGCACCAGCACCGGCGCGCACCCCGCCCGGGCGCCCGCCTCAAGGTCGCGCTGCGAATCGCCGATGCACGGCACACCGGCAAGTCCGACCTGATAGCGGGCGGCGATGTCCTCGAACATGCCGGTATCCGGTTTCCGGCAATGGCAATTCTGCTCCGCCGTGCAGGGGCAGAAGAAGATGGCATCGATACGGCCGCCGGCGCGAAACACCTGCTCCATCATCTTGTCGTTGATGGCATTGAGCGTCGCCATGTCGAACAGTCCGCGGCCGATGCCGGACTGATTGGTCGCGACCACGACCCGGTAACCATTCTGGTTCAGGCGCGCAATGGCCTCGATGGAACCCGGGATCGGCTTCCATTCGGCGGGCGATTTGATGAAATGGTCGCTATCGAAATTGATGACGCCATCGCGGTCCAGTATCACCAGCTTGAGAGATGCGTTCATGAATTAATTCTACGTGATGATGTTCATGCCTGCCGGCTCGCGCCATCGGCACGGGTCAGCGCGAACACCAGCGTATCGCCGAGCTCGTTGTTGACGTTGCGGCGAGCGCAACGCATCGTCGCCTCATGGACGAATCCCAGACGCCGCGGGACGGCGGCACTGCGCAGGTTCAATGCGTCGCAGCGGATTTCGACGCGCTCTGCCTGCAGGGAATCAAAGGCAAGCCGGGTGAGCAGGGTCACCGCTTCCGTCGCATACCCTGTGCCTACCGCGTCGGGACGCAGCCAGTAGCCGATCTCCATCGCCGGTATCGACCAGTCGATGCGGTGCAGGCCGGTAGCGCCCAGCAAACGGCTATCCGCCGCACGCCAGATGCCCATCGGCAAGTCTTCGCGCAGTATCCACTTTGCCTGCATGCGCCGCACGTAGTCCCGCGAGAACTCCAGGCTGTTGTGATCAATGGCCCACGGCATCCACGCCTTCAATTGCGGCCTCGACGACTCCACGGCCTCCCAAAGCGCGGGCGCATCGTCGTCGCGAAAGGGACGCAGAACGATGCGTTCACCAACCAGTTCGGCCGGCATGTCCAGCAGGACTGGGTTCGGCTTTTCGGTCATGTGGCGAGTTTTGACAGGTCGGCGACTTTGTTCATCAAGCCGTGAAGGTCGGCGAGCAGGGCCAGACGATTGATACGCAGTCCAGGATCGTCGGCATTGACCATTACGTCATCGAAGAACGCATCGACAGGCGTTTTCAGCGGTGCCAGCGATTTCAATGCACTCGTGTAATCACCGGTAGCAAAATACTTGTCGAATACCGGTTTCGTGGCTTGCAACGCCTCATACAGGTTGCGCTCGGCAGGTTCCACCAGCAGGCCCGCATCCGCATTGGCGAACTGCTGGTCCGATTTCTTGAGAATATTGCTGATACGCTTGTTGGCGTCAGCGAGACTTTTGGCTTCAGGAAGTTTCCAGAATTCTCGCACCGCAGCTAGCAAATCAGGAGCGAGATAGACGCTTAAAGTTAGGTTTGGAATCACCGCCTCAACTTCATTTGCTCCATAACCTTGCTCACGCAGCAGTCCGCGTAAACGATCTCTGAAAAAAATGTACTGGTCGGTGCGAGTGTCTCCGAGTACATCACGAGGAAAGGTCTCAAAGGCTGCGTTGATTAGCTTATTAAGCGGGACATCGATACGCCTATCAATCAACATTCGCAGCACACCAAGTGCGTGCCGACGCAACGCAAAGGGGTCTTTGTCGCCTGTCGGCTGTTGTCCAATACCAAACAGTCCAGCCAACGTTTCCATCTTGTCGGCCAGCGCCACCGACAACGCCACTGATGAAACTGGCAATTTATCCCCAGCAAATCGCGGTTGATAATGTTGCGCAATTGCATCAGCAACAATGGGCGCTTCGCCATCATGCAAGGCATAGTAGCGACCCATCGTCCCCTGCAGTTCCGGGAACTCGCCAACCATGTCGGTAACAAGGTCCGCCTTCGCCAGCAATGCGGCCCGATCCGCCATCGGCACATCGGCGCCGATCATGCCCGCAATCTGCGATGCCAGTTTCCTGACGCGTTCGATGCGCTCACCCTGGGAACCCAGCTTGTTGTGATACACCACGTGGGCCAGCTTTGGTACACGCGACGCCAGTGTCGATTTCTTGTCGGTTTCAAAAAAGAATCGCGCATCGGACAACCGCGGACGTACCACCCGCTGATTGCCTTCGATCACGTTTTGCGGGTTGTCGAGCCGCATGTTGGACACGATCAGGAACCGGCTCGACAGACCGCCTTCGTTGAGGAACAGCGGGAAATACTTCTGGTTGAGTTTCATGGTGAGGACCAGGCACTCGGCCGGCACGTCGAGAAACTCGCGCTCGAATTCGCCTGCGTAAACGGTCGGCATTTCGACCAGGGCAGTAACTTCATCGAGCAGAGGCTGGTAGTCGTCGTAATCGCCCAACGTGGTCAATTGCTGGTCGGCGCGCTCGCGCAACATGCGATGGATTTCCTTGTGCCGCTCATCAAAGCCGGCAATGACACCGCCTTCCTGCTCAAGGCGCGACTCATACTCATCGGCATGCTGGAGTTCGATATCGGGGGAACCTTGGAAACGATGCCCGTGAGTGACCCGGCCCGCGTTGAGGCCCAACGCATACACGGGAACAATCCGCTCGCCGTGCAAGGCCACCAGCCCATGCGCCGGCCTGACGAAATGTACGGTGGTCTGCCCATCGGCCAGCTGGTAGCTCATCATCTTCGGCACGGGCAACGTGGTGATGGCTTCTTCCAAGGCGCTTTGCAGGCCGACCAATATCGATTGACCGCTGGACATGCCGCGATAGACCAGTTGTTCTGCCTTGCCTTCGCCTTCTCGCTCGAGGTCAGACACGGAAACATGGCCGAGCGACTTGGCAGCGAGCTTTTTCAGCAGGGCCGGCGTCGCCTTGCCTTCCTTGTCCAATCCCACCGCGACCGGCATCAGTTTTTCGACAAATGATTCATCGGCCGCCACCGCGTGCACCGCACTGATCCGCACCGCGAGCCGACGCGGGGTTGCAAACATGGTGATTGCGGCACCGTCTTCCACCAGGCCGCGCATTTTCAATCCATCGACAATGCCGGCGGCGAATGCATCGCCGAGTTTCCTCAGTGACTTGGGCGGCAGTTCTTCGGTGAACAGTTCAACGAGCAGCGGCGCGACGCTCATGCGGCCTCCCGTTTCGGCGGAGGAAGCATCGGAAACCCGAGCCGTTCGCGCGACTCGTAATAGCTCTGCGCCACGCTTTTCGCCAGATTGCGGATGCGGCCGATATAGGCGGCGCGCTCGGTGACCGAGATGGCGCCGGCAGCATCGAGCAGATTGAAGGTATGGGCGGCCTTCAGCACCTGTTCATATGCAGGCAGCGCAAGCTGGCTTTCCATCAGGCGCTTCGCATTGCCTTCGTAGTCGCCGAAGTGGCGCAACAAAGCCTCCACGTTCGCGTGCTCGAAGTTATAGGTTGATTGCTCGACCTCGTTCTGATGGTAAACATCGCCGTATGTCAGTACCCGTTCAACGCCATTTTCCTGCGACCGGGTCCAGACCAGGTCGTAGACGTTTTCCTTGTTCTGCAAATACATGGCCAGGCGTTCCAGTCCATAGGTGATTTCGCCGGTGATGGGTTTGCACTCGATCCCGCCGACCTGCTGGAAGTAGGTGAATTGCGTGACTTCCATGCCGTTCAGCCAAACCTCCCATCCCAGCCCCCAGGCACCCAATGTCGGATTTTCCCAGTCGTCCTCGACGAAGCGCACATCGTTCTTGCTCAAGTCCAGTCCCAGCGCCGACAGCGAACCCAGGTACAGGTCGAGAATATTCGGCGGCGACGGCTTGAGCACCACCTGGTACTGGTAGTAGTGCTGCAGGCGGTTGGGATTCTCGCCGTAGCGGCCGTCTTTGGGCCGGCGCGACGGCTGCACATAGGCGGCACGCCACGGTTCGGGGCCGAGCGAGCGCAGGAAAGTCGCGGTGTGCGAAGTGCCCGCGCCAACCTCCATGTCGTAGGGCTGCAGCAAGGCGCAGCCCTGCCGATTCCAGTAGTCCTGGAGCTTGAGAATGACTTCTTGAAAGGTAATCATGAACCCGGCCGGGAGTGTTAAGCTAACCTCCGATTTTACGTGGTTCACTCTGCTTAAACAAAGCGTCGGCCGTTCAATTCAACGTCAACATGTCAATCGATTCCATGTCATCAGCCGTCCCCGCGCCCGCAACGGCTGCGTCCGCTCCCCCTGAACCGAAATTCGCGTGGCAGACCTGCCTCGATGTGAAACACACCGACGGGCACATTTATCAGCATCACTTCAACCCGGCACTGCTCGAAGTGCTGGCACATCCGCCGCGCCAGCTGCTGGATATCGGCTGCGCCTCCGGTTTGCTCGGCCACGCCGTCAAGGCGCGAAATCCCGCCTGCCGGACGATTGGCATCGAGCCCAATGAAGCCACCGCCCTCCTCGCGTCGAAAAACCTGGATATGGTGTTATGCGGCAAGTTCGAGGAAATTGACCTGCAGGAGCACGGGATTGCGCACGGCAGTGTGGATTCCGTCGTCGCGGCGGATGTGCTGGAGCACATGTACGATCCCTGGCACGTGATGACCGGACTGAAGCCGTATCTGTCGAAGGACGCGCAAATAATCATCAGCATGCCCAATACCCGGCATCTTGGCCTGATGAAGGCATTGATCGACGACGGACAATGGACCTACGCGGAAAAGGGCCTGCTCGATATCACCCATATCCGGTTCTTCACGTTGCGCGAAATCGACGCGTTCCTCACGCAGACCGGCTACCGCATGGAACACGTCAATCACTTCCTTGATCCGCGTTTCGAACAGTTCTACGCGCAAAACCAGAACAAGAAGGAAATCAATGTCCGCGTCGGGCGGCTATCCCTGGAAAAGCTGACCCAAAGGGAACTGGCGGAAATATGTACCTGGCAATTTTTTATTCGCGCACGGCCGGTATGATTTTCCTATCGTCCGCAACAGTCAAGGCATTCAACGGCGGGACACGGATTTCACGGATGAGTGCCATTTGACGCAACGGGCACAAGCCAGTTCATATCCGCGCCTTGCTGTGTAAACCGCGGCGGGAAGAAGCTTTATCGGCCTGCCGGAGACGTGCGCCGGCGCAATAGCGCCGCCGAAAGCAGACTGATCGCGAGGCACACCAGGACCGGCGTGTCACGCCAGCGGCTGTAGGGCGTCGCGCCCGTGAGCGGTTGGGCGGTCACTTCCAGCGTGCCCCGGGTAAATGCCGGCATGGCGCGCACGATCACACCCTTTTCATCGATCGCCGCGGTGGCCCCGGTATTGGTCGCGCGCAACATCCAGCGCGCCGATTCCAATGCGCGCATTTGCGACATCTGCGCATGCTGGTCCGGGGCGAGCGACGCGCCAAACCAGGCCATGTTGGAGATATTCACCAGCAGCTCCGCTTCGGGCAGCTGGAGGGCGATTTCGCGGCCGAAAGTATCCTCGTAGCAGATGTTGATGGCAATGCGATGCCCGGCAATGTGCATCGGTCTTGAGTCGACCGCGCGCGAATTGAAATCGGCGAGCGGAATCTGCAACCATCGATATACCCACGCAAACAGCGGCGGGACAAATTCGCCAAAGGCCACCAGATGCTGCTTGTCGTAACGCTGCGGTGTTGAGGCCCCCATTGAGATGGCGCTATTGGCATACCGAAAATGTGGAGTGGCGCCGCCAACCTGGTCGGCGATCGGCACCCCCAGCAGGATATCGGCGCCGCCCTTTCGCGCATGCCCGCGAATCGATTCGAGGAATTCGCCGGGTATGCGATCGAGCAAATCCGGCAAGGCGGTCTCGGGCAGCACAATCAGTTTTGCCTGACTTGCCGTGATCAACTGATGGTAGTTCGCCAGTGTCGGCGTGCGCTGATCGTCCCGCCACTTCAGGTCTTGTTCGATATTGCCTTGCAGGAGTGCAACGCTGAGCGGCTTGCCAGAGGGGTCGCTCCAGACGATTTGCTGCAATGCGCTGCCGCCCGCCGCAATCAGCACCAGCAAGGCAATCATGGCGATACGTTGCGCTTTGGGCAGGGGCGGCGCGGCGGCACCGCATGTCAACCGCACGACAAGGGCTACCGCGATGGCCAGTAGCCAGGAAATGCCGTACACGCCGGTGATTGCCGCATAGCCCGTCAGCGGCGCAGGAATCATCCCGCCCGGTGTCTGCGAATAGCCAATCGACAGCCACGGAAAGCCTGACACCACCCAGCCGCGCAGATACTCGAATGCGACAAAGCTCGCGGGCATGACCACAAGCAGTGCGGAGGTTGCCGACAGGCCGAGGCGGACGACCAGCGTGCGGGTCAAGGCGCCGGCCAACGCCGGATACAGGGCCAGATAGGCGCAAAACAGCAGGGTGGCCACGCCCGCGAGCAGCGCAGGCATGTTGCCGTAGACATGCAGGCTGACATAGATCCATGACACACCGGCGGTGAACAGTCCCAGGCCCCACGCAAATCCAAGCGCGAAAGCCCGCCAGGTGGTGGCACTGCGATACCACAACGAGAACAGCACCCATAGCGACACCGGCGCCAGCGGCCAGAAATACAGCGGCGCAAACGCCAGCACCCCAACCGCCCCGGCGGCCAGCGCCAAACACAGTTGCAAGAGGAAACCGGACGGAAGCGACACCGCCGGCTTGCCCTGAAAGGTCATGCGACTTTTTTGTCCGCGTCGGTCGCCTGTAGGTCAGGGCCCGGTGCCACCAGGCGTTCGATCAACAGCGAGTGGACCTTGCGGCTGTCGGCGCGCAGCACGGCGAACTTGAAGCCGTCAAAGGTGACCGTCTCGCCGCGCTTCGGCACGCGACCGAATCGATTGATCACCAGGCCGCCGACCGTATCGAAATCCTCATCGGAGAAGCGGGTGTCAAACGCCGCGTTGAAATCGGCGATTTCGGTGACGGCCTTGACACGGAATCGTCCCGATTTGTCGGGCAGGATATTGTCTTCGGTTTCGTCGAAATCAAACTCATCCTCGATATCGCCGACGATCTGCTCCAGCACATCCTCGATGGTGACCAATCCCGCCACGCCGCCGTATTCGTCCACGACGATGGCGATATGATTGCGGTTGGCCTTGAAATCGCGCAACAGTATGTTCAGGCGCTTTGATTCGGGCGCGAACACCGCCGGCCGCAGCATGTCGCGCACATCGAATTCCTCGGCGTTGGCGTAATAACGCAACAGATCCTTCGCCAGCAGGATGCCGACGACGTTGTCCTTGCCGTTTTCATACACGGGAAAGCGCGAGTGCGCCGTCTCGATCACAAACGGAATGAACGTGTCCGGACTCTCTTCCACATCGATCATGTCCATCTGCGAACGGGGAATCATGACATCGCGCGCATGCATTTCCGACACCTGCATGACACCCTCGATCATCGACAGCGCATCGGCATCGAGCAGGTTCTTTTCAAAGGCGCCGTGCAGCAATTCGACCAGCTGGCCGCGGTCTTCCGGCTCACGGAGGAGCATGGAAGAGAGACGCTCAAGCAGCGAGCGTTTGGGTGAGTCATCCATAAAGCGGGCGGGGTTGTTGCGGGGATTTCAATTTAACACAATCGTGAACCGGCCTCTTGGCGGACCTTTCACCGGTAGGGATCGGGGTAGCCGAGTTTCTTGAGGATCGCAATCTCGCGCGCTTCCATGAAGGCGGCATCGCGCGCGGTGCCATGGTCCATCCCCGCCAGGTGCAAAGCACCGTGGATCGTGAGATGCGCATAGTGCGCCTGCAGCGGCTTGCCCTGTTCGCGCGCCTCGCGCGCGACCACCTGTGCGCACAGGACA
>JBDTSU010000107.1:0-10709 GCA_039930965.1 Betaproteobacteria bacterium | reverse complement strand
GATTCCACCGTCTGGCAGCCACGCCCGAGCGACCCGGAACTTGAAGTCGAATTCGAAAACACCGCCGCCTTTCGGTGGCTCACCGGCCACGCGGCCGAATTCGGTTTCCGCCTCTCTTATCCGCGCGGCAACACGGCGGGCTACCAATATGAGCCGTGGCATTGGTGTTTCCACGACAGCGCACCGGCGCCGTGAAGTTGAGCGGCGGGCGGTATACTTTTGCCAGCAGGTTTGTGGCGAAGGAGAACTGGTAGATGTCCGCTCCACCTAACGGCCATGCACGTCGATGGCCGGTGACCCGGCTGTGCCGCATGCTGTATGTCGCGGTCGCCCTGCTGGGGCTGCCGGCAGCGGTCCACGCCCTTGGCGAGGCGACCAGCGGCTTTCCCAAATGGGAAGAGCGCGTGATCCACACGTGGATCAACCGCGCCCGCAGCGATCCGCAATTTGAAATGGCCGCCTGCCCGGGAAACAACTGCGGCGAGAAAGCCTGCTACACGCCGATGGCGCCGCTCAGCCATGACCTGGCACTGAATCGCGCGGCACGCTTTCATTCGGACGAGCAGTTGCGCCAGAACTACTTTGCCCACGACTCGGCATGCACCGTGGTCAGCAACATTAATTCGATCTATCCGGCCACCTGTGACGGCTCCGCAGCGTGCGCCTGCGTGGGAGGCGTGAAGGCATGCGCGCCGACCTGCACCACCTTCGCGCCGCGCGTATCGCTGTTTGGCGCCAATCCGAGCGGTGAAATCATCGCCTCGCCAACCGACCCCGACCAGGCCTTCTACCTTTGGTTGTTCGAACCCTCCGCCAGCGCCGCCTGCGCCTTCTCATCGGCCAACGGGCATCGTTTCCTCATCCTTAGATCCATTGGCGCGGTCGGCGTGGGTGTATCGGGGCCGGCGGTCGGCGATTTCGGTTCAGGCAATCCGCCCGCCAAGATCCCGTCCGGCTCGCACTATCCGCGCCAGTCCGTGGCGGTGGACGCCTGGGCCAACTGGTATGACACCGCCGGCCCGTCGGTTGCGCGCATCAATGTCGACGGCGCCTGCACCGCCATGACGCGGGGCCGCGGCACGGTGCAGAACGGTGCCTATTCGGCCACCTTGACCGGCGTGGCCTCGGGCTGCCATCGCTACTATTTTGAATTCAAGGATTCGGCCAACCAGGCGGTGACCTATCCCAGCACCGGCTCGCTCGGCATCGGCCCCGCGGGTAGCTGTGCCGACTGGGACGCGACGCGCCCCACCAGCTGCGATGCCTTGCCGCAATTCACCCTGAGTGTCGGCTTGGCCGGCACTGGCAGCGGGTCGGTCGCGTCAATGCCGGCCGGTATCGTCTGCGGCGCCGATTGTAGCGAGCCCTATATCAGCGGCACCCTGGTCACGCTCACCGCCACGCCGTCCGGCGGGTCGCTGTTCAGCGGCTGGACCGGTGGCGGGTGCACGGGCACCGGCACCTGCGTGGTCACGATTGCCGCTGCGACCAGTGTCGCGGCGACATTTGCTGCTTTCACCGCCCCCGATGCACCGACCCTCCTCGGCGCCACACCCGGCAATGGCCAGGTGACCGTGACGTTCTCGCCGCCAGTCTTCGATGGCGGCAGTCCGGTCACCATTTACACCGCGCTGTGCGCGGGCATGCCGACCGCGTTCAACACCGGGCTTGCCTCGCCGATCACCGTAACCGGCATGATCAACGGCCAGTCCTACGCCTGCGGCGTGACCGCCACCAACCTGATCGGCAATAGCACCACGTCGGGCCTGATCCTGGTAACGCCCAACACCGGCACACCGCTGGCGCTGACCCGCGTCACGTCCCGCAAGCTCCACGGCGTGCCGCCCCCGTTCGATCTGCCGGTTGACTTCACCCGGCCGGTGGGCGGCGCGATCAGCGTTGAGCCGCGCTTCATCGGCGCCGGTCACACCATCGTGTTCCAGTTCAACAGCGCCATTTTTTCAACCGGATCGGTCAGCGCCGTGGACAGCGTCTCCGGGCCGATCGTCGGCATGACCGCGCTCGCGTCAGGCAACGAGGTACTCGTGATCTTGCCCGGTGTGCCGGATATCCGCCGCGTCACCATCACGCTGACCAACGTCAACGGCGTGGGCGTCAACGCAATGGCCTCGATCGGCTTCCTGGTGGGCGATGTCAACAGTTCGCGCGCGGTCATCGCCAATGACATCAGCGGCGTGAAGGCGCGCTCGGTTCAGGCCGTGAATGCGACAAATTTCAGGTTTGACCTGAACACCTCGGGCACGATCAACTCATCCGACATCGCGGCCGCCAAGGCCCGTTCCGGGCGGGTGCTGCCGTAAATCATCTCCGATCGAAGCACTACTCCGCCTGAATCCCCGCCGCCTTGATGATGCGCCCCCACTTCAGCGATTCCTCCGCCTGGAATTTGCCGAGTTCTTCGGGTGTGGTGGTGAATACATCGGTGCCGGTGCTGGTGTAGAACGTGGTCGCGCTCGGACTTTTGGTGGCCTTGATCAGGAGTTCGTTGAGCCTCTTCACCACCGCGGCCGGCGTGTGGGCGGGCGTGTAGGCGGCAAACCAGTAAGTCATTTCATAACCTTTGACGCCGGCCTCATCGATGGTCGGCACCTCGGGCGCGAGCGGCGAGCGCTTCTTGCCGGAAAAGCCCAGCGCGCGCAGTTTGCCGGCCTTGATCTGCGGCAGCGCGGCGGCGGTGTCGGTGATCATCAGGTCGATCTGGCCGCCGAGCAGGTCAGTGATGGCCAACGTGTTGCTCTTGTAGGGCACGTGCAACAACTGCAGCCCGGCCATTTGCTGGAACAGTTCGCCCGCAATGCGGCTCGACGAGCTGCCGCTGCCGAAGGTCAGTTTGCCCGGGTCCTTCTTCGCCTGCGCGATGAGTTCGGCAACGCTCCTGGCCGGATTGACCGGATTGACCACCAGGATCTGCCCGCCCTTGCCGAGGCCGGTGATGGGCGTGAATTCCCTGACCGGATCGTAGGGCAGCTTCTTGTACAGGTGCTCGTTGGCGGCGTGGGTGGTGTTGGTGGTGACGAGGACCGTGTAACCATCGGGGGCGGCCTTGGCGGCGGCCTGCGCGGCGATGAATCCGCTGGCGCCGGGCTTGTTGTCCACCACCACCGCCTGGCCGGTTTCGGTGCTGATCGCCTGCCCCAGACTGCGCGCGAGCTGGTCGGTGGCGGTGCCGGCCGCGAACGGCACGATGAAGGTGATCGGCTTGGCGGGCCAGGGCTGTGCGCCGGCCAGCGTGGCGAACAGGGTGAATGTCGAGGCCAGCCAAATCTTATTCATGTCATTCAGCCTTTCGAGGTTGGTAAGCAGCTTCGGCGCACATCGTTGCGACGCGTGCCACATGGCATTATCGCAAACGCCGCATCGTCACGCTTCCCTGCCGAGCGCGACGCGAAATTCCTCCAGTCTTTTCTCGTAATCCGCCGCCTCGCCATATTCCAGGAAACCGAGGTAGCGCTTGTGGGTGCCGAGTATCTTGTGCGCGTGTTTGATCGGGCAGAAATATTGCTCGGTCCGGGAGACGATCTCGGCAATGTAAGCGGTCAGCCCCACGCCGTAGGCGCAGTAGGTGCAATGGAATTTCTCGATGAAGTTGAGATATTCGAGATGTTGCCGGTCGAGCACGATGTAGTCGCGGCGCCGGACCTTGGCCACGCCATAGATCGGGAAACAGGTGGCCTGGTAGAAGCTGACAAACAGGTCGAGGATCAGCAGCGGAAAGATCATGCTGTAGATGATCGGCCCGGTGAGGAGATTCTGCGGGCGGTTGGTCACCAGCCAGCGGAAGAAATTCTGCTTGAGCTTGCGGTGGGTTTGCTTGATAGCTGATTCAAACTCGATGCGCCTGCCCTTTATTTCGAAAAACATTTTCGTTTCGGTCTCATGGAGCGCGGCGCGCATTTCATCTTCCAGCGCGGTCATCTGGTTCAGCAAACTCCGAATGCGATCATTCATGAGGCTCCGATCCGGTCGCCCGGCTTGACGAAACGATGCAGGAAACATGCTTGTCTTGATTGTGTACCGAAAACAAGCGACGGAACGGGCCGCAATTCGCGGCGGGATTGGGGGAAAAGGACGGAGAGGGTCATGGCACTACCTTAAGCGTTCTCTGATTGACGCGCGGCAAACAGGCGACTCGTGCGACACCACCAAAGCTGTCGCCCCGGCGCGACAGGCTTAAGGTAGTGCCATGAGACGGAGAGGGGATAAATTGCGCGGCGTGCGCCGCGTTCCACTAAGTGGCTTTGCGGCTGCAGGTAAAGAAGCCGTTGAGCGTGAGGCGACCGCCGAGCGGGTCGGCGCTCATCCGTTCCGGCGCGAGGATGTCGCCGCTGTGAAACAGGCTGCCATCGTAGAAGATCATCCGGTTCCACCGCGCGGGCACCGTGCCGACACACGCAAAGTAGTCGTTGCCGCCGCGGAAGTAGCCTGGATGAATGGCGTATTTTTTCGCGAAAGCGTCGTTGGCCAGCGTGCTGGCGTCGTGAAGGAGCAAGTCGGTGTCGAGAGCGGATTGGCGGGGCACGTAAAAGCTGGTGCCGCCCAGCGCGCCGTCCTTGAACAAATAGAGCACCGAGGCGGCAATGCATTGGTCGGGCGGAACTTCCTGGCTGTCGCGGTGGCAGATCCACTGCCGCGCCTGCAGTTCGCCCGGCGCCAGCGTGACCATCGACAGCCGGGAATTCATGCGCAGCGTGCGGCGGCCATTGAGCAATCCGCGCAGGTGGCGCATGAAAAATTCATCGAGCCGCGCGCTGAATTCCACCGGCATCGGCAACTCGACGCCGGGATAGGCGTTGAACGGCGCCAGTCGAAATTGATTGCGATGCGCCTGTGCGTACTGCACCAGTGTTTCCGGATCGACCAGGGCATCGTCGACGACGAAGCAGGCGCGCCCGTTGCCGAGCGCGATCTGCCGGACCGTGGGGCGCGGGTTGAACAGGGCAATTTGCGGGGACATGATGGCCGGGAACTGACGGATGGCAAATCATAGCAACCCTTGCGGGAATTCATCGCGGCACGATGTCAAGGGATAGTGTTGCCGCATCCCGCGAGTTTCGCGACCGATGGCGTCTCCCAGGAAACAGACGCCAGCACCGGCGCGCTTCTCCGCGGCATTTCAGCCTGCATGCCGCGCCCATGCTGGAGTTTGCCGCGCGGACAAACGCAACTCGTGGTCGCCGCGAAGCGGAATGCGAGAATGCAGCCGATACGGTCGTCAGGTCGCGTGCGTCGTTTGCACCTGCAACGCCGGCATATCGCGGATCAGCACGTTCTTGCCGTGCACGGTGATCCATTGTTTCGCATGGAAATAGGACAGCGTGCGGCTGACGGTTTCAAAGGTCAGCCCGAGGAAGTTGCCGATTTCCTTGCGGCTCATGAACAGCACGAATTCGTTCTTCGAGTAGCCGCGCTCTTCCCAGCGTGCCGACATGTCGAGCAGGAACGAGGCGACGAGCTGTTTGGCGGAAAGCGTGCCGACGGCGGCGGCCTGCGCCTCGATGCGCGAAATCTCGCGGCCCATCAGTTTGCGCACATGTACCGATTCGACCGGGTGCTCAAGCAATTTTTCGAGCTTGGCGAGCGGAATCAGGCAGACTTCGCAGCCGTTCAAGGCGACCGCCTCGGTCGAATGCGTGCCTTTGCCCAGGCCTTCCAGCCCCAGCACATCGCCCATCGCGTGAAAACCGACGATCTTGCACTGCCCATCCGGCAGCGGCATGCAGGTCTTGAGGAAGCCGGCCTTGACGGCGTAGAGGCCCGCTAGCGCCTCGCCGGCGTGAAACAGGGATTCGCCGCGCGCGAGCCGCGTGCGTTTCTCGAGGGCCAGCGGCAACAGGGATCGAAACGGCGCGGGCAGCGCATGGGGAAAGCACAGCTTGCCCAGTGCGCATTGGGCGCACGCCCCCTGCAACACCGGCGGTGCGGAATCGCGAATTTGTGATCCCCTGATCATCATCTGGACCGTCCCTGCGCGCGGGCGCGCAAATCAAAACAAGCTGGCATGGCCGGGCTACGGGCAAGTCAGCTAAAGAAAACCCTGGAACATGACTGGCGGAATATCCGGCGGGCGACCGATCGTAACTAGCCTGCGCACGCGGTCCCGGAATGGTGATCAATTGCGGACCTGCGTCACGAATGCCCGTCGCATAGCCGGAACAGCCATCACACATCCGGCCAGCCACACTCCACAGGCATCTTCGAACTTCGCAACAGGCGCGGTTTTGACGCAGATCAAGCGTGTGTCGGGAACCTGCGAAACCGGTGAGCGCGGGCGGGCAGCCCGGCAGCCGGGCGTCCCGGTGCAGCCGAGGGGTCCGATCGCCCGCACCGGGAGCGGACGGAGAGGTTCCCTACGTCCGGCTGGCGTGGGCGGAAACACCTCGTGCGGCGCGAAACGACCGCAAGCGGCCCATCCCTCGATGCAGCACACGGAGTAACCCGCGTACCTTGGGCGCGGGCAGCGCGTCCAGCGTGTTCTTGATCAGCAACGCCAGTTCGGTATCGCCTTCGACGATTACCCGCCGTTCGAAATAGAGCGTATCCGGGTCTTCATCGCCGGAAGCGAGCAGTCCGAAATCACGCGCCGTGGCGGTGATGCTCAAGTCGGTCGTGCTGCAATGTGGCAGCGGGGCGAACCGGCTGGGCGTGATGCCCACCCGAAAATGCAGGCCCCAATCCGAGACGGCAATGTCGACGCGGCGGCCGATGAGTTGCTGATAGACGTCCGCGGGCAGATCGCGCCGCAGCGACACATTCAGTACCGCGGCAAACATGGCCGAGCCGGGGTGGGGAAGGTGGCTCAGCAGCCGGCCCAGGGGTCGGGACAGCGGCCGGGGCCGGTGAAGAAAGGTTGCGCTGGTGTGCATCATGGAGAGAGTTTCCTTGCGTGTGCCTGTTCCAGGCCGGGACGTCCGTACCAATAACCGTTGCAGGCGATTTCCGGCGCCCACGGCGCCGGTGCCGCATTCGCCGCATCGGACGCGCCTTGCGCGACAGCGTGAAACTGCGCAATCACCTCGGCGGTTTGCGCGGATTGCGGACTGATGCGCGCATGGCTCACGCCCATCGCGATCATTCCGGTGAGTTCGTCGATCAGGTTGTAGACGCGGGCGGACTGCGTCTGCAGGCCGTTCATTACCAGGAAGGCCTCGTCGTCCTGGGTGGAAACGGTGAGCCCGTCCGGATGCTCAATGCAGCGAAAGCCGCAGTCGTCCTTGGAGAGATTGTTATAGCGCGCGGTGAAACAGCGTGCCGACACCGCCAGCGGCAGACGGCCGTAGGAAAAGACTTCCGTCTCCATCTCGAGGTCCGCCTCGCGCAGAATCTCGCCCAGTCCCGCCTGGCTGAGCTCGATCGGCATCACCCAGCGGCTGGCGCCGAGCCCGCGGAAGAACTCCAGCGACATGCGGCTGTAAATGTTGAGATACGGGCCCGCCACAAACGGCGTCTTGCCGGCCAGCAGGTGCACGGCGCCGAGGTCATTGGCCTCGACGCGGAATTCGCCGTTACCGGTTACCTTGCGGAGCGTGCGCAAATCGGATTCGGATTCGATCAGCTCGCAGGTCGACAGCACCACTTCCTTGCCGGCGTCGGCGAGGTGCCTGGCGATCCCGGTCCAGTCGGCCAGGCGCAACTCGAAACGCTTGGCGCAGACGGTCTCACCGAGGTAGACACTCGCGACCGGCCAGTGCGCGGCCTGTGCGTAGAAATCGAGAACTTTCTCGCGCGGCCAATAGTAGAGCAGCGGGCCGAGCGTGAGGTGCAGGGGACTGGTCCGGGCCGCCATCATTTCCAGGTCCGGTGATAGGCGCCGAGCGTGCATTGATTTCCTTCGGCCACGCGTGCGAGGGCGGCCTGCCACGCCGGCCGCGCCTGGTAGGACGCCGGTCGCGCCGCGCACTCGTTGATGGCGTCGCGCCAGACCTTTGTCACCAGGGCTACATAAGAAGGACTGCGCTGCCGCCCCTCTATCTTGATGGCCTTGACGCCCATCTCCTGCAACGTCGGCAGCAGTTCGAGCGTGTTCAGGCTGGTCGGCTCCTCGAAGGCGTAGTAGATGTCATCGTTGACCTTGAAGCGGCCGCGGCAGAGTGTGGGATAGCCGGGCCGTTCATTGGCGTGGAAGCGATCAATCAGCACCGCGCCCAGGTGCGAATCGAGTACACCGGGCTTATCCGTTCGCTTTACCCATCGAACCGCTTTCGCCGGCGAGCAGCCGCCGTGCGTGTTCGGCGATTCGCCGGTGGCATAGGACGACAGCGCGCAGCGACCTTCCACCATGATCGAGAGGCTGCCAAAGCCGAATGCTTCGATCTCCACTGGCGTATGGTCGATGACCTGCGCGATCTGCTGGATCGACAACACGCGTGGCAGCACCGCGCGGGTGATGCCGAAGCGCTCGTGGACGAAATTGATGGCTTCGTAGTTGGTCGCCGATCCCTGCACCGACAGATGCAGGCGCAGTTGCGGGTACTTGTTGGCCGCGTAATGCATCAGGCCCATGTCGGCGACGATGATGGCATCGACGCCGAAATCGACGGCCAAGTCGACGGCGCGTTGCCATTTTTGTGAGGTGCTCGGCTGGGGGTAGGTGTTGAGCGCCATCAGCACCCGCGCCTGGTGCGCATGCGCGTAGCGAATGCCTTCGCGCATCGATTTCTCGTCGAAATTCAGGCCGGCGAAGTTGCGCGCATTGGTCTCATCGCGGATGCCCATGTAGACGTCATCCGCGCCATTGTCGACCGCGGCGGTCAGCGCGGGCAGCGAGCCGGCCGGACAGACCAGTTTCATTCTCTCGGTGCGATCCTTGCGGGCGTCGGTGCCACAACGGCGTTGGATGTCTGCCGCGGATTCAGCGGCGGTCGTGGCCTCAAGCGGGGTCATGCTGACTTTCTGGCGAAGGTTGTCTCGTCGCCATTCTAGGGAACGCCCGCGCCAAATTGAAAGCCGCTGCGGGCGCAGGCATGATCCAGATCACGCAACCGCGAAAGATAGACTGGCGCCGGCCGGACGTGACAGCACGCGGACGGCGCGTGGTCAGGACGTGATCAGTTCGCGCGCCGCAGGATGAAGGTCGGGAACAGTTGCCGCAAATAAGCGGCGTCATCGTCCGCAAGCGGTGGCGGCTGGGAATCGAGCGATGCGTCCGCGCAGCCGTGGGGCCGGAATTCCTGCAGGGCAAACGTCCTCACGCCCTGGTGCCGCAGGGCGGCCGCCATCGATTTCAATTTGTCGGCGGGGAGCAGCGCCGGATGGTGGGTGGTGCGCACTTCATGCGCGACGCCTGAGGCGAGCAGGTGTTCAAGGCTCTCGCGTGCCGGGGTGCCGCTGGCGCGCACGCCGGTGGTGCGGGCGTAATCGTCGAACGGTGCCTTGACGTCGAAGCCGACCCAATCGAGCTTTGGCAATAACGCGCGCAGGCGGCCCGGGTAGATGCCGGCGGTATGCAGGCCCACCTTGAAGCCGCGTTGACGGACATCATCGATCGCGCGGCTCAGTTGGCGATCCACGGTGGGTTCGCCGCCGCAGAATACCACCGCATCGAGCAGGCCGTGCCGCCGGTCGAGGAAATCGAGCACCGACTGCCACGTCCTCTCGGGCGCTTCGCGGCGCGACTGGATCTCCGGGTTGTGGCAATAGCGGCAGCGCCAGGCGCAGCCTTGGACAAACACGACGGCCGCCAGTTGACCGGGAAAATCGGTGGTGGAGAGCGGGGTGAGGCCGGCGACGCGCAGGGTTGCTTCGGATTCGTGGTGACCGGAAACAGGGCGCGCTTGCTGTACGGGACTTCCCCCTTTGCAAAAGGGGGTGGAGCAGGGGTTTCGAGCAGCGTGCTGCTCGCCTGCGGAACGGCAGCCCAATGCAGTGGGCTGCGCGTCCTGCAAGGATTGAGAGGGATTTGCTGCGTCTACCATTTGTTGACGACTGAAAATCCCCCCCAGCCCCCCTTTTTTAAAGGGGGGAGTTGGAGCGTCGTGGTTTCAATCATCGGGGGCATACTAGGCCATGCAGAAATTGGGGTAAATGCCCTTTGCTGCACCGACAACGCGCGCAGCTCAGGCCGCCTTCTCCGCCACAAAATATTGCCGCTCGTAGAACTCGCCTTTCTTGCCGACGTTAAACGACGACACCGGCCGGTGATAGCCCATCACGCGGGTCCAGATTTCGCAGGGCTGGCGTTCTTCGTTGGTCAGCAGGGGATGGACGTGGGCGGTGGAACATTGTGGACGCGCGGTCATGAGGGTTCTCCTTGTAGTTGTGGGTCGTTGGCGGCCATTCTCTTTTTGGCGAGGATGACTTCGTCGCACTTCGGGCAAAACGCGTGTTCGCCGGCGAGATAGCCGTGGTTCGGGCAGATAGAAAATGCCGGTGTCACGGTGATATAGGGAAGGTGGAAGCGGGTGAAGGCGCGCTTCACCAGTTCGCGGCAGGCCGCCGAGGTGGAGACCCGTTCACCGAGGTACAGATGCAGCACCGTGCCGCCGGTGTATTTGCGCTGCAGCGGATCCTGCCGCTCAAGCGCCTCGAACGGGTCATCGGTAAAGCCGACCGGCAGTTGCGATGAGTTGGTGTAGTAGGGCATCGCCGCCGTGCCCGCCTGCAGGATATCGGGATAGCGCTTGCGGTCTTCCTTGGCGAAACGGTAGGTGGTGCCCTCGGCGGGCGTGGCCTCGAGGTTGTACAGGTGCCCG
>JBDTSU010000106.1:0-10723 GCA_039930965.1 Betaproteobacteria bacterium | reverse complement strand
GCCCACACACTGCAGGAGAACTCATGTTTGACCACGTTAAATTCGGCGTCAGCGACTATGCCGCGAGCAAAGCGTTCTTCCTCCAGGCACTCGAACCGCTCGGCGTAACGGTTGTCACGGAGTGGCCGCCGAACGGTGTCGAGCTTAGCCAACCAAAGGGTAAGGATTCATTGTGCCTGTACCAGACCGAAGTGAGGCCGGCGCCTCTTCACCTGGCGTTCACGGCCGCAAATCGGAGCCAAGTCGACGCTTTCTATCATGCGGCTCTGGGGGCGGGTGGCAAAGACAATGGTGGGCCAGGGCTCCGCCCGCACTACCACGCGAACTACTATGCAGCTTTTGTCATTGGTCCGGACGGGCACAACATCGAAGCGGTTTGCCACGAACCCGAGGCCTGACCCTTCCATCTCATGTCAAACGTCGGCCCGCCCCCTGCGGTAGACTATTGAAATGGCAGTGCTGTTCGTTGTAATCATTCCGTCCAGGGGAGACTCAGCATGAACCGATTCACGGGCGGTTGTCTGTGCGGCAATGTCCGAATTGCGGCGTCGGGACGCCCATACCGGGTCGGCCTTTGTCATTGTCTCGACTGCCGCAAGCATCATGGGGCCCTGTTTCACGCGTCCGCGATTTTTCCTCAGGAGGCGGTGACGATGGAAGGCGAAACACGCGACTACGCCGGGCGGTTTTTCTGTCCCCGCTGCGGCTCTTCCGTTTTCTCGCGCAGCGCAGACGAAATCGAAGTGAACCTGGGATCGCTGGATGCTCCTGACCAACTGATGCCCACCTACGAAAGCTGGATCATCCGTCGCGAGTCCCGGTTGCCGCCGTTTCCGCTCACAAGACGATACGACTGCGATCGTGACGCCAAGAGTCGCATTGAAGAGTAGGTCGGCGATAGTGTGTTCCGTAGTGAGTACCAGTTGGTCCGCCGTCTCACCGCATGCCGCATTACACGCTGGTCGATTATCGCCGGTCATGTGTTGGTTATGATCTGCACGTTGCGAGGCAATGAGACTCGTCCCATTTCCACGCGACGCGCCACCCGTCGAGAGGTGAAAGCCTGTGCGAGCTGAATACGACTTTTCCAAGGCCATGCGGAAAGCACTCATTCCCAATAAAGGCAAGACGCGAATCTCAATATTCATTGATAACGCCGTGCTTGATGCCTTTCGCGCGAAGGCCGAAGTGGCTGGCGTGGGCAATCAAACGATGATAAACAATGCTTTAAAGCAAATCCTCTCTGACTCGAGTGGTCCGATCAACGAGACTTCGCTTCGTCAGATACTGAAAGAGGAGTTGCCCGCGCTCCCAGAACGGCTAACAACTCGCTCAGCGGGGACGGCGCAAGAGCGTCGCGCCCGGTAACTCGGACGATCGCAATGGACATCCAGAAGGTCTTGCAGTCCGCGGCGACAATCAAAGCTACTGAGGCGATGGTGAAAGTCGGCGAGCCAACCATATTGATGGTGGGCGGAAAACCAGGAACGCTGTTTGCATCAACCGTGGAGGCCGATGCTTTTGAAGAAGGCGTTATCCGGCGACTTGACGTGTTCGCGCGCGAGCAACTGCGCACGACCGGACAGTATCAATGGCACTTCGACGTGAAAGGAATTGGCAGGATACAGGCCGATGTCGAGCCGGACAAAGCGCGGTTTCTCTTGCCGTCCCCTTCGGAGACTCAAACCGACGCGACAAGCTCGACCCGGCAGGCCGATCGCGAAGAAAAGTCAGGTGGTTTCCTGAGCAAATTATTTCGCACGAAATAGCAAGGCATGCAAACGCGCGATAGCTTCGAGTTTGGCCGGGTGAATCCGGACCGCACCGTGCCCGCAAAGAGTGGGCGCACTGCGTTCCGGGACAAGGCGAGCCAATGAGCGATAACCTGCCGCGGGCGCCCTCAGCCAACCCCCTCAAGCGGCTCGCGTGGCTGTTGGCGTGTGTCTTCGCCGGCCTGATCATCGGCGTCATCGGCAGCGCGCTCTCGGGCAGCTCGGCCTGGTACGTCGCGATCCCCGCCGTCATCGCCATCGGCTGGTTCTTCCATGCCGACCCGACCGCGTGCGAACCCTCGTCGCCCAAGCGTGCAAACGGCGCGCCGGGCAACAAAACCAAACCCTGACACGGGCCGGTGCACGGGCAGACGGCGGGTGACATCCCTATAATTGAAGTCCGCGCGGCATGCGGCATACAGCACACAACACGAGACGACGTCACCCGTCGGGACTGCAACGTGGGAGGCAATCATGGAACTGGGAAATTTCTCTGTCAGCCTGGCGGTAAAGGACATCGAAGCATCGAAGCTGTTTTACCAAAAGCTGGGCTATACCGTGTTTATGGGAGACCCATCGCAGAATTGGCTGATCATGAAAAACGGCGCCCACGCCATCGGCTTGTTCCAGGGCATGTTCGCGAACAACCTGCTCACTTTCAACCCGGGCTGGAACAGCGATGCCAAGCCGCTCGCCGAATTCACGGACGTCCGCGTGTTGCAGCGCGAGCTCAAGGCGCGCGGCGTCAGCATGATCACGGAGGCCGACGAAAGCACGGCCGGCCCGGCCAGCTTCATGATCGCGGATCCTGACGGAAACACGATCCTGGTTGATCAGCATGTGTAAGTCGCGTGGCCGGCCGCGAAGGTTGGCCACGAACCCATGAGCGACGCGTCGCACTTCATTCTCTACGTGTCTGACCAGGCGCTGAGCACCGATTTCTATGCGCGGGTGCTCGCGATGGCGCCGCGCCTGCATGTGCCCGGCATGACCGAGTTCAGCCTTCCGGGCGGCGGCGTCCTCGGCCTGATGCCCGAGAGCGGCATTCGCCATCTGCTGGGCGCGGCGCTGCCCGATCCGGGCGCCGCGCGCGGCATCCCGCGCGCGGAGCTCTACCTTGTGCTGGATGATCCCGGCGCGTGTCATGCGCGTGCGCTGGCCGCGGGGGCGAAAGCGTTGAGCCCCCTGCTCGCGCGCGCCTGGGGCGATGTCGCCGCCTACTCGCTGGATCCGGATGGCCACGTGCTGGCATTCGCCTCGCGTGCCGCGCCGCCGGCCGATTCCACATGACCTTAAGCGCCTTCGCCGATCGTTCCGCCCGCCCGTCGGAGGCCGATCTGCTACGCGTGCTCGATAGCGCCGCACCGCTGTGGACCGACCTGGTCGCGCATATCAGCAGCCGGTATGAGCCGGTCTCCGAGCAATGGCACTTCGCGGGTGCTCGCTTCGGCTGGTCGATGCGCCTCCGGCGGACGGACCGAATCGTGCTCTACCTCATTCCGCAGGCCGGCACGTTCCTGGCGGGAATCGTGCTCGGCGCGAAGGCAGTCGCCGCGGCACAAGATGAAAAGCTGCCGGTCGCCGTCCTCAAATTGATCGCCGAGGCGCCCCGCTATGCCGAAGGCACCGGCGTGCGGCTGCCCATCGCGAGCCAGGGCGATCTGTCTGCGATCAAGAAACTGGTGGCACTGAAAATGGCGTGATGGCGGCGGTGAACCGGCGAAGTTCATGTGCCGGCATACCCTGCAGGCTAGCGCGCCGGCTCCTGCAACCGATCGCGTTTCGCCAGCGCCGGAAACCAGCGCATCCACAGCGCCGCCACCAGCAACGTGCCGAATCCCCCCGCCACCACCGAGCCGACCGGGCCGAGCAGCGCCGCGGTGGCCCCTGACTCGAATTCGCCCAGTTGGTTTGAGGCGCCGATGAAAATGGAATTGACCGCGCTGACCCGTCCGCGCATCTCGTCGGGCGTATCGAGTTGCACCAGCGATTGGCGGACCACCACGCTCACCATGTCCGCCGAACCGCTGACCGCGAGGGCGAAAAATGAAAGCGCGAACACGCTGGAGAGGCCGAACACGATCATCGCCACCCCGTAGACCGACACCGCGATGAACATCCAGCGGCCGGCGTGCCGCTGGATAGGCCGGCGGGTGAGCACGATGGACATGATCAAGGCGCCGACGGCGGGCGCGCTGCGCAACACGCCGAGCCCCCACGGCCCGACCTGCAGCACATCCTTCGCGAACATCGGCAACAGCGCGACCGCGCCCCCCAGCAGCACCGCGAACAGGTCGAGCGAAATGGCGCCGAGGATCTGCGGCCGCTGCCCGATGAAATGAAAGCCGGCGAGCACGGTGGCCCAGGTCACCGGCTCCTTCGGCCGCTTCACGTGCGCGTGACGCACGCTCATGAACAGGCCGGCCGCCAGCGCGAACAGTACCGCGCACACCATGTACACGACATGCGCGCCGGCCACATAAATCACGCCGCCCAGCGCCGGCCCGCCGATGATCGCGACCTGCATGCCGCCGGCGCTGAAGGCCATCGCCCGCGGCAGCATCGCCGGCGGCACCAGCAGCGGCACCAGCGACTGCTGCGCCGGCATCTGGAACGCCTTCGCCATTCCCAACCCGACCGACAGGTACAGCAGCAGGTTGCGATCCGCCCATTGCCCCAGTTCCGCCATCGTCAGCACCAGCGCGATGGTCGCCTCGGTGGCCATGCACAGTGCCAGGATGCGCCCGCGATGGCCATGGTCGGCCGCGTGCCCGGCCGGCAGCGTCAGCACCAGCGCGGGCAGGAACTGGCACAGTCCCACCAGCCCCAGGTCCCAGGCGCTGTTGGTCAGGGTGTACATGTGCCAGCCGATGGCCACCATCAGCATCTGGTTGCCGGCGGCGCTGGTCAGGCGGCCACACCAGAAGCGCATGAAGGCGGGGAGCTGGCGCAGCGAGCCGTGGGCGGGGTCCGTCATCATGTTGGGTACGGGGAATCCTGTCGAGACGGCGGGCGGTGAGCGAATTGCATTATCCTGCCTTTATCGCTTCCGGAGCATATGTCATGCACTTGATCCCCAGCCGCCGATCCCTCCTGTTGGTGTTGTTGCTGCCACTCGCCGCCTGCGTGGCGCTCCCCACCCCGGCTCCCGGCGATGCCGCGCGCACGGTGGCGGAACTGACCCGCCAGGCCGACGCGTGGGACAAGGCCATCGTCCGGAAGGACCGGGCCGCGATTGAGGCGAACATGGCGGAAGACTTCCGGCAGATCGACGGCGACGCGAACGTGGAAACGCGGGCTTCCTTCGTCGAGGGCCTGCTGTCGCCCAGGCTGCGGATTGATCCGTACACGGTGGAAGATTTCGAGGTTCGACTGTATGGAGATGTCGCGCTGCTCAGCGGCCGCACGCGCATGACCGGCAACTATGACGACAAGGCATTCCAGAGCCACTACCGCTACATCGATATTTACGCGCGGCGCGACGGAAAATGGCGCATTGTCAGCGTGCAGATATCGAGGGTTCGGACCTAGCAGTCTGTTGAAATTCTCGGTGTTCACAGTTTTCGTGCTCTTAACCGGGCACTTCACCCTTTGAAAAAGGGGAGAGCGCAGCGAGGGGGGGAGAGGGGAGTAGTTCGCAATGACCTCGACCTGCTGTGACATTTCGAATTTCAACAAACTGCCAGGGAACCCTTGATCACCAGAAAACCGGAGCACGCGCATGCATAACCCCGCCCATCCACTTCCCGCCGAAGTCCTCGATGCGCTTCAGCGCGGCGAGAACATTGAAGCGATCAAGCGACTGCGCGAATCCACCGGGCTCGGGCTGAAAGAGGCGAAGGAAGCCGTCGATGCCCACCTGCGCGGGCGTAACGTGGAGTTCGCACCGGCCGCCGCGCCCGGCGCCCTGCCGCCTGCCGTGATGCACGCATTGCGCCAAGGAAGAAAGATCGACGCCATCAAGCTCCTGCGCGAACACACCGGCCTGGGACTGAAGGAAGCGAAGGACGCCATCGACGCCGCCGCGCGGCAGTCCGGTATGCGCGCAGAGGGACTCTCGCCCGGCGAAGTCCGACGATCCGGGCAAGTCTTCTGGTGGATTGTGGCGGCAGCGGTGGCGGGTGCGGCCGCGTGGTTTTTCATTCGCGGGGCCGGATAGAGAGTCGCTTCCGATTGGGGTCATCTATTGACGCTGTCATTCCCCGCGAAGGCCCTTAAGCTTTACTTTGCGCCATTCGCGGTGGAAAGTAGGTTGGGTTAGGCGAAGCCGTAACCCAACCTACGCAACTTGTGGTTGTACGCGGGAAGACAAATTTCTGAGATTTCGAGGAGTCTGAGGGAAAACTCCAGCACCCGCGCGCCTCTCGGGCCGAAATGCCGCCAGCAACCGCGCCAGTGCTGGACTTTGCTAAACGAGAAACGGCATCCCGTTGCTGCGCGAGAAGCGCGACAGGTTCGGGAACACGGTCGCCAATTCGCCGGTCGAGGCCCCCATCCACTTCGCAAACGTGGCGCCGTATTCATCGACCGAGGTGGTCGGCAGCAGCCTGCCCTGCCCGACATCGCTGGGGCCGCCGAGTGCCACGGTCGGAAACTCCAGCCCCGCGGCAGGACCGCCGTAGAAGGCGCCGCCGTTGACCGCGCCGCCGAGCGCGAAGTAATGCCCGCCCCAGCCGTGATCGCTGCCCTGCCCGTTCGAGGTCAGCGTGCGGCCGAAGTCGGACGCCGTGAACGCGGTGACGTTGTTGGCGATGCCTTGCGCAACGGTCCAGTTGTAGAACCACGCCAGCGCCTGATCGAGCTGCAGCAGCAGATCGGCATGCAGGCCGGACAGGATCGGCGTGGTCGCGTTGCTCGAGCCCTTGAACTGATCGCCGTGGTTATCGAAGCCGCCCAGCGAGACAAAGAAAATCTGCCGCTTCACGGCGAGTGAATCGCGCGCGGCGATCATCGAGGCGACCGAGCGCAATTGCCCGGCGAGGCGGTTGGTCCGGGTCACGCCGGTGGAATCGACGTAGCTGGTCGGCGGTGCCGGGCTGATGGCGAATTTCTCCAGGTAATTGCCCGATGCATCCCGGGCCGGGTTGTTGCTCGCGTCGAGATTGTAGAGCGCGCCGTTGACGAATTCGCTGGTGGTGAGCGCGCGCGCGGCGGCATCGCCCCACTGGTCTTCGAGCACATTGGCGCGCAGCACATTGAGCTGGTTTTCGAATGCACCCTGCGGATTCGGGCGCGCGGCGGAGTAGTTGTCCCAGTCGCGGTACGATCGCAGCCGCCGCACGATCGTGCTCTTCGGTCCGCCCCAGCCTGATATCGCGTACGCGACCGCGTTGTCGCCTTTCTGGAACAGGTTCTGTCCCGCGGCCGAGATCGACACCGAGACCTGGCTGTTGGCGTTGGCGGATTCGATCAGGTCGCCCAGCCGCCCGCCCCAGCCCGACAGCGCGGGACAATCGGCGCGCCCGGTCTGCCAGTGGCTTTGCATATCCGAATGCGAAAACAGTTGCGGCGGCAATGACACACCGCTTTGGTACTGCGCCTTGCTGGTCGGCTGCAGCAGCACGCTGACGTTATTGACGCAGGCGAGTTTCCGGTCCGCGTTGAAGATGTTGGCGAGGTTACCCAGGCGCGGATGAAAACCGAAGCTGCGGCCGGAGACGCCGGCGCTCACCGGCAGTGCGTTGGCCTCCGGAATGGCGAGGATGCCGCGCCCGGCCGCGTAGGCGGCATATTCGCTGCCCAGCGGAATGATCAGGTTCTGGCTGTCGTTGCCGCCGAACAGGAACACGCACACCAGCGCGCGATAGTCGTTGAACGGGCCTGCCGCGTAGGCCGCCTGCATGAGGTTGCCCAACATCGGCGCGGCTGCGGCGGCCGACATCATCTTCAGGAAGCGGCGGCGGTCGTGATGGAGGTTGAAGGTTTTCATTGTCGATTTTTGTCAGCGTCGCCAGCTATTTCTGGATCGAATATTCAGGAGAATTCAGGATCAGCCACAGCACCGTCTTGAAGCGCTCGGTGCTTTGGGTGGTGGCGTTGCTGTCGGTGAGTCTGGTGGCGACGTCGACCAACTGCGTGCGCAACGGCATGCTCATGCCACCGGCCAGCAGCAGGATATTCAGCGCATCGACCATCGATGCCGGATTGGCGGCCAGCGCGATGTAGGCGGTGTAGTCCGGCTTCAGCCAGTTGCCGGGATCGGTCGCCGATGAATTGAATCCGCCGACGATGCCGTATTTGGAAAAATCCATGAAGCCGGAAATCGACGCGCTGTTGGAGATCTCGAATTCGGGGCCGACCAACCCGGCCTGCGAGAGCGGGCCGGATGGCTCGTAATCGGGATGATAGAAATTGAACACGCTCGGCGCGCGTAGCGGGCTCTGGCCGAGCGCATCCGAGCCGCCCAGGTCGTAGATGCTGCGATAGCCGTTGCTCATCACCGCGCCGAACGCGCGGTGCAGGTGCGTGAAGCGCAGCACCGGCTCGCGCAGCTTGCCGAAATTGTTCAACTGGCTGCTGACCGCGGTGCGTGCCTCGGCATCGAGCAGGATGGCGCTGATGACGGCCTTCATGTCGCCGCGCACGCCCGCGCCGTTGTTGTTGAACACGGCCGCGACCCGGCTGACATAGGCGCCGCTGGGATTGCTGGTGACCAGCCGCTGGATCAGTTGCTCGCCAATGAAAGGGCCGACGTTGGGATGGTTGAACAGGTTATCGACCACGGCATCGATGTCCTGCATCGGCGTCTGCCCGGCCGGCAGGTTCTGGCTGAAGCCGGCCGAGCCCGGATAGGTAAGCAGCGTCTTGGCGCTGGTATCGTGCGCGCCGCCGGTGATGTTGCGCTTGTCGTCGCTGGAACGGTAGGTGGCGGTCCACGGCGCCATCGGCGTCGACCATGCGGCGCAGGCCTTGGCCGCCGAGGCCGCATCCGAGGGATAAGGCACATCGGGATACAGCCAGCGCCACGACAGGGTCTGGTCCTGGCCGGCAAAGTTCCAGCCGGTGAGCGCGCGCGCCACCGATTGCGCGTCGGCCTCGGAATAGGTATTGACCGGCGCGCCGTTGGCGAACTGTACCGAGCCGTCGGCATTCAACATGACGGTGCCGATGGTGAAAAGTTGCATCACCTCGCGCGCGAAATTTTCGTTGGGAATGATATTGAGCACCGGGTCCGCCTTGGCGCTGCCTTTCATGTCCAGGTACTCGCCCATCGCCGGACTCAGCGTCACGCCCTTGAGGAGGCTGCGGAAATTGCCAAAGGCGTTGGCCCCCAGCAGGTCCAGGTAGGCCGCCGGGGCGCAGGCCTGGTCACCGATGGTGTTGTTCTGCATCGAAATCACCATGATCTGCGACAGCGCATTGGCGACGCGCTGGCGAAGCTGGTCCGGCGCTTCGAAGTACTTCTTCCAGATCGATGGCGCCATCACCGAATACGGCGCGAGCGGATAGTTCGCATCCGCGCTCACGGTCGGCAGATGCAGCGACTGCGGCAGCGCGAACTGTTCATCGAGATAGGCGGCCGGGCCGAGCGCGGCGACGCGGTCGATCTCGGCCTTGGTCGCGCCGAAGGTCGCCTGGGCCAGCAGGCGCGCGGCGTCGGCCTGCGGGTGCGGGCCGACATTGACGTTCACCGGCGCCGACACGGCCGAGACGCCGTTGCTGTCGGTCACCCGCGCGGTCAACTGGCGCGGGCCCTCGGTCGGCGGCCCCCAGAAAAATTCATACGGCGCGGCCGTGTCCTCGCCGATCTTGCTGGCGCCGTCGAAAAATTCGACGCGCACGATCGTCCCGCCGCCGGCCGATGCGCTGGCCGCGAGCGTGATCGGCGTGCCCACCGTCACCGCGCCGACCGGCGCCAGCGATACGCCCGGCGGCGCGCTGGTGCCAAGCGTCTGGCCGACGCGCGCCTTGACGGCGGCGATGTCGGCGGCGCTTACCTGTCCCGATGCGCTGACATCGTAGCGAAACGTGCTGGCATCGGCCGCCTGGCCGGCATGCGCCTTGATCGCGCTGCGGTCCTGGGCCGTGACCGAGGCAGAATTGTTGAAATCGCCGATCAGGAAACCGATCGACGCCGAGACGGTAAGGCTGCCGCTCGCCGCGTTCACGCCGGCAAGCGTGATCGTTGCCCGGCGCCGATCAGGCATGGCGGTGAAGCTCACCTGCACTTCATTGCCGCCATTCCCGATCACCGCCGTGGCCGCGCCGATCGCCGCACCGCCGGCATCGAGCACCGTGATCGTCCCGGCGGCGGTCACGGCCTCGCCAAAAGTGAAAACGATCAAGTGGCCGGCGCCGATGGCGCGCGGTTCAATCGAGACATTGCCGGTGATGGCGGGCGCGGCATCGATCGGCAGGTCAAAGCTGCCGGCGGCACCGTGGGTCTTGCGGGAGGCAACGCCGGCAAGCGTCAACGCGCTCGCCGTCGAGGCGAATTGCCCGGCCACCAGCAGCGCCACGGCCAGTATCGATGGCCAGCGTTGCCCGTCCCGCTTGCCGGGGCGACGCGGCGTGTTTCCGCACCCGGTCGCATGGGAAGATATTTGTAGATTTTGTTTTTCCGGGCGCATCAGCGTTGAAAAGCACTATCCGTGCCAACACAAAAAGCGCTTTCAAAGGGGGTAGTACTGCCGGCAACGGCGGATCAGCTGTCGCCGGCCGGCGACAGGGCGCGCCTGGAGCGGCAGTTTGCGCGGATTGGAAAGTTTCCCGAGATAAGCCACGAGGGCCACGAACCCCCGCGAGTTGGCCGATGGCCTGGGCAGACAGCTGCGTTCAATCCAGTTGGCGCCGTTGCGCTATATGGCGCAAAGCGTTGATCGGTCATCCCCGCGTACCACCGCCGAGCGTGCGCGGGGAGGATACGTTTTCGTTGTCGGGACATGGCTGTCTTTGGCACAACCACATGACGACGGGGGCAGGGACCTGTTGCTTTCCTGGAAAAATAACAG
>JBDTSU010000105.1:0-10818 GCA_039930965.1 Betaproteobacteria bacterium | reverse complement strand
GTTCGGTGAATGTGAGTGGAAGGGAATGGGGAATGGGGAATGGGGAATGGGGAATGGTCGATCGGCTAGCGGCCGGGCTGGGTGCGGACCTGGATGTACTTGACCATTTTCGAGGCGCCGAAGCAGATGACAAAAAATACCAGCGCGACGAACACGTACAGCTCCGTCGAGCGCCCTGTCAGTTGGCCGGCGGTACTGGCCGCGCCGAGGAAGTCCTTGAGGCCGACCACGTAGACCAGCGACGTATCCTGGAACAGGATGATCGCCTGGGTCAGCATGATGGGAATCATGTTGCGGAATGCCTGCGGCAGCACGATATGGCCCATCGACTGCCAGTAGTTCATGCCCAGCGCGTAGGCCGCCCACGGCTGGCCGCGCGGTACCGACTGGATGCCCGCGCGAATGATCTCCGAGTAGTACGCGGACTCCACCATGATGAAGGCGACGATCGCCGAGGTGAACGGCCCGACCGCCTCGCCCTGCTGGCCGGTCAGCTTCTGCACCAGCATCGGTGTCAGGAAATAGAACCAGAAGATCGCCATGATGAACGGGATCGAGCGGATCAGGTTGACAAATCCGGCTGCAGGGAATGACAGCAGCTTGAAGCTGGACAGCCGCGCCATCGCCAGCAGGGTGCCGAAGAAGATGCCGCCGGCCAAGGCAATGCCGAACAATTGCAGCGACAGCAGCATTCCCTTCCACAGGATCGGCAGGCTCTTGATGATGATGTTGAAATCAAAGTCACCCATGTCAGTGGCCCCCCTGCGACACATAGCCCGGCACCCGCAACTTGTGCTCAAGCAATCGCATCAGGAAAATGACGGTGAGGGTGATGACAATGTAGATTAGGGTCGCGGCGGTGAAGGCCTCAAACGTTTTGAACGTGTATTCCGAAATCTGCCGGCTTTGCGCCGTGAGTTCCAGCACGCCGATGGTGAGCGCGGTTGATGAGTTCTTGAAGATGGTCAGGAATTCCGAGGTCATCGGCGGGATGATCAGGCGGAACGCCATCGGCAGCAGCACATGCTTGTAAACCTGCGGCAGCGAGAATCCCATCGCAAGGCCGGCATTGGTCTGGCCGCGGGACAACGATTCAATGCCGGCGCGTACCTGTTCGGCTACGCGCGACGCCGTGTACAGTCCGAGGCAGAGTACGGCGGCCGTGAATTCCCACAGGCTGAATTGCGCGAAAGGCAGGCTGATGAGGTTGGGGTAGGTGCCCTTGAGCCAATCGCCAAGGTCCGTCGGCACGATCTCCGGCATGACGAAATACCACAGGAACATCTGAACCAGCAACGGAACGTTTCTGAACACCTCGACATAGGCCGTCGCGGGAACGCTCAGCCACTTGACCGGCGTGGTTCGCGCCACGCCCAGCAGTGAGCCCAGCACAAAGGCGATAATCCAGGCCGCCATGGACACCAGCATGGTCCACATCGTGCCGGACAGCAGCCAGCCCAGGTAGGTCATGCCCCCGGATGGCGCCTGCTCCAGAAAGACTTTCCATTCCATGTTGCGCTCCCCTTGGCGTCAGGCGCCTGAGTCGTGCTGCCTCGTGCGTGGCAACGCGATCTATTCTTGCATTGATGAAAGTATCGTCAAGGAATGTGCCGCCGGCGGGTTGTGCACCCCCCTTTGAAAAAGGGGGGCAGGGGGGATTGTCGGTGGCCACATAGGGCAAGAACCGGAAATCCCCCTCAATCCCCCTTTTGCAAAAGGGGAAGTGCCCACGCCGACCGCGCATTTCCTTGCGCTTCAGCAAATCTGAACGAACTAAATGGAATCTTTACTTGCTTGGGCGGCTGGCCCATGAAAAAAGGGGAATCGATTCCTCGATTCCCCCTTCTTGACCGAAACTTATTCCGGCAGGGCCTGCAATTGGAGGCCCATCTTCAGCAGCGGGCTCATCGGCATACCGATGGTTTCACCGGATGGCAGCTTGCCGATGAACCACTTGTCGTAAATCTTGTTGATTTCTCCCGAACGCATGAGACTTGCCAGGGCGCGATAGACGACGACGCCGAAGTCGGAATCGTTCTTGCGATACATGATGCCGTACGGGTCATACGACAGGTAATCGCCGACCACTTCAAAGTCCTTCGGCTTCTTGGCCTTGGCAACCAGACCATAGAGTAGTACGTCATCCATCGCGAAGGCCACCGCGCGGCCGGATTCGACGGTCAAGAACGATTCGGCATGGTCCTTGGCGTTCAGGAACTTGATATTGAGGTTTTCCTTGTCGGAAAGCGCCTTGATGGTGCGCTCGTTGGTGGTGCCCTGCGTGACCACGACAGTCTTGTTCTTCAGGTCTTTGTAGGACTTGATCTTGGACGACTTCTTGGCCACCAGTTTGGTGCCGGTGACGAAGGTGACGGGCGCGAACGAGACCTGCTTCTGGCGCGTCAGGTTATTGGTGGTGGAACCGCATTCAAGATCGACGGTGCCGTTGGACATCAGCGGGATGCGGGTCTGCGACGTGACCGGGTTGGTCTTGACGGTCAGCGTCGGCAGGGCCAGCTCCTTTTTTACCTCTTCCACGATCGCCGCGCAAAGGTCCATCGAGTAGCCGATCGGCTGTTGCTTGTCGTCGAGGTAGGAAAACGGAACCGAGGTCTCGCGAACGCCAAGCGTGATGGTGCCGCTGTCCTTGATTTTCTTCAGTGTGCCAGTGAGTTCCTGTGCCATTGCCGGTACCGACAACAGGGCCGACGCCAGCAAAGCGGCGCTCAGGCGGGAAAGAGTGGAAAACTTCATGGGTGAGGCTCCTCGTGTTGTGTGGTGAATTCAACGCTGAAACGCGGGCGTGGCCAAGGCCGCGAAATCCAACAGCCAAATATTACGCTTTTTTCAGGTTTCAGTTTACAGCGTATATACCAAGCAAGTCACAGGCCAGCGTCGGCGATCAGCAATGCGGCCGCCACGTTGCGCCCCTCGCTGATGAGGATATTGAAGGTGCGGCAGGCGGCCGGCGTGTCCATGACGTCAAAGCCGATGCGCGCCTGTGAGAACGCCGCCATGATGCGCGCATCGGGGAAGTGAAACGCCGCCCCGCAGCCGAACAGCACCACTTCCGGCTTCAACGCCAGCAGCAGCGCGAAATCGCCGGGGCCCACCGCCGGTGGTTCCGCCAGCGGCCAGGGCGAAATCAGCTGGACGGGCATGATAATCGCAGACGACTCAAGCCGCACCGTCTGGCGCGCCTCGTTGACGACGGTATTGACCATGACAAAACCAGGGCCGTGCCCGGATATCGAATTCTGGCCGTCAGCAGTGTTCAGATGGAGTTTCAAGGTGCGCCAAAGTCAAACCAGCCGTGTGTGAAAACCGCATTCGCTCGGATAGATTGCGGCGCACAATTGTGGTGCCATGCTCTGAGCCCTGTGCCCTGTGCCCTGTGCCCTGAAGGTGCCGTGCCGCAACCACAATTATAGCCAGTTCACTTCTTCCGCCAGACTTCATGACCCACGAATTCACCCGCATCAAGCGCCTGCCGCCCTACGTCTTCAATATCACGGCGGAGTTGAAAATGGCGGCACGACGCCGCGGCGAGGACATCATCGACATGTCGATGGGCAATCCTGACGGCGCGACGCCGCAGCATATCGTCGACAAGCTGGTCGAGGCCTCGAGGCGGCCCAATACCCACGGTTACTCGGTGTCGAAAGGCATACCGCGGCTGCGCAAGGCCATCACCGACTGGTACAAGCGCCGCTACGACGTCGACCTCGATCCGGACACCGAGGCCATCGTCACCATCGGCTCCAAGGAGGGCCTGGCGCACCTGATGCTGGCGACGCTCGACAGTGGCGATACCGTGCTGGTGCCCAACCCCAGCTACCCCATTCACATCTATGGTGCGGTGATCGCGGGTGCACAGATCAAGCACGTGCAGATGACCGAAGGCGTGGATTTTTTCGCCGAAGCCGAGAAGGCGATCCGCGAGTCGTACCCGAAGCCGAAGATGCTGATCCTCGGTTTTCCCTCCAATCCCACGGCCATGTGCGTGGAACTGGAATTCTTCGAGCGCATCATCGCGCTGGCCAAGGCCAACAATGTGCTGGTGGTGCACGACCTGGCCTACGCCGACATCACCTACGACGGCTGGAAGGCTCCCTCGATCATGCAGGTGCCGGGCGCGCGCGATGTCGCGGTCGAATTCTTCACCATGTCCAAGTCCTACAACATGGCCGGCTGGCGCATCGGCTTCATGGTCGGCAACAAGGAACTGGTCTCGGCGTTGGCACGCATCAAGGGCTACCACGACTATGGTTCATTTACGCCGATCCAGGTGGCCAGCATCGCCGCGCTGGACGGCCCGCAGGAATGTGTCGCGGAAATTACCGCCGAATACCAGCTCCGGCGCGACGTATTGCACAAAGGGCTGGCCGAGGCAGGCTGGGTGACCACCAAGCCCAAGGCGACGATGTACATCTGGGCCAGGATTCCCGAACCGTACCGCAAGATGGGATCGCTTGAGTTTGCAAAAAAACTCCTGCTCGATGCCAAGGTGTCGGTGTCGCCGGGAATCGGTTTCGGCGAATACGGTGATGACCATGTGCGCTTCGCGCTTATCGAGAACGCGGAGCGGACCCGGCAGGCCGTGCGCGGCATCAAGGAAATGTTTCGCAAGGACGGGTTGCTGAAGTAATCCATGTCATTCCCGCCCTTCGACGGGCTCAGGATAGACCGGGCAGTCGCCCGCGCGGGAATCCATGTTGACTTTGACATCATGAAATTCAAGTTGGATTCCCGCGTTCGCGGGAATGACAAATATAGCCAAAGTATGAAAATCATCCCCATCACCAACGCCATCGGCGAAATCATCGAACGTGAATGGCTGGTCCAGTCAGAGACGGTTCACCGCCAGTTGCGCCCGCAAATTCCGGCTGACTACATCGGCCGCATGAAACAAGTGTTCGCCGGCGGCGCGGAGATGGCGGTCGCCGTGCGCGACGGCAAGGTGCTCGGCATCACCGTGTTCCGCATGCTGGAAAATACCTTCAGCGGCCGCGATCTGTATTGCGACGACCTGGTCACCGACGAGGCATTGCGCTCGAGCGGCGTCGGCCGGTTGCTGATGCAATACATGGACAAACTCGCGGCAGAGCGCGCCTGTGACACGCTGTCGCTGGATTCCGGCTGCCAGCGGCAGCAGGCGCACAAGTTCTACTTTCGCGAAGGCATGACCATTCCCTCGTTTCATTTTTCCAAGCCCATGAAGAAGACCGCCCCATGAAACCCATCAATGTGGGCCTGCTCGGCCTCGGCACGGTGGGCTCCGGCACCATCGAAGTATTGAAGCGCAATCGCGAGGAGATTGCCCGCCGCGCCGGCCGCGAGATCCGCGTCACCCACGCCACTGCCCGCGATATCACCAAGCCGCGCGATTTTTCGCTGGACGGCATCGAGCTGCTGCCCGACGCGGAGACCCTGATCAGCCACCCCGATATCGATATCGTCTGCGAATTAATCGGCGGCGATACCCTCACCAAGGACCTGGTGCTGAAGGCCATCGCCAACGGCAAGCACGTGGTGACCGCCAACAAGGCTTTGCTTGCCAAACACGGCACGGAAATATTTGCCGCTGCGCTCGAGCACCGGGTGATGGTGGCGTTTGAAGCGGCCGTTGCCGGCGGCGTGCCGATCATCAAGGCGCTGCGCGAGGGCCTGACCGCCAACCGCATCGAATGGATCGCCGGCATCATCAACGGCACCTCCAATTTCATCCTGTCGGAAATGCGCTCGCGCGGCGCCAGTTTCGATGCGGTGCTGGCGGAGGCGCAGGCCAAAGGCTACGCCGAAGCCGATCCCACGTTCGACATCGAAGGCATCGATGCCGCGCACAAACTCACGATCCTGTCGGCGATCGCGTTCGGCATCCCGGTGCAGTTCGACAAGGCCTACACGGAAGGTATTTCCCGGCTCACCGACAAGGACATCAAATACGCGGAACAGCTCGGCTACCGCATCAAGCTGCTCGGCATCACCCGCCGCGCCAGGGATGGCATCGAACTCAGGGTTCACCCGACGCTGATTCCGTCCAAGCGCCTGATCGCCAATGTCGAAGGCGTCATGAACGCGATCCTGGTCAAGGGCGACGCGGTCGGCGCGACACTTTATTACGGACGCGGCGCCGGTTCGGAAGCCACGGCCAGTGCCGTGGTCGCCGATCTGGTCGACGTGACGCGCATGCTGACCTCGGACCCGGAGCATCGCGTGCCGCACCTCGCGTTCCAGCCGGACCAGTTGCACGACACCCCGATCCTCGGCATGGAACAGGTGGTGACCGGCTGCTACCTGCGGCTGCGCGCCTACGACAAGCCCGGTGTGATGGCGGATGTCACGCGCATTCTCGCCGATGGCTCCATTTCCATCGATGCCATGCTGCAAAAGGAAGCCGAGGAGGGCGAGGACGTGGTTGACGTGATTATCCTCACCCATCCTTCGCTGGAAAAGAATGTGAACACGGCAATTTCCAAAATCGAGGCGCTGCCGACCATTGCCGGCAAGGTGGTGCGGATCCGGCTCGAGGAACTGAGCTGACATGCGCCTCAACCAGGTCACGGTCACCGTCACGGACATCGACGCCGCCCTCGATTTTTACCAGGCACTTGGCCTCAAGCTGATCGTTAAGAGCCCGCACTACGCGCGCTTCGAATGTCCCGAGGGCGAAAGTACCTTTTCGATCCATCTGGGCGAGGTCTCCGTGGCACCGTCCACGGTTGTATATTTTGAGAACGAACAGCTCGATTTGCTTGTCAAAAACCTCAAGGCTGCCGGGGTCAGTTTTGATGCCGAACCGGCGGATCAGCGCTGGCTATGGCGCGAGGCGCGATTGCGCGATCCCAGCGGCAATCCGATCTGCCTGTTCCATGCCGGCGAAAACCGTCTCAATCCTCCGTGGCGTTTGTCCGAAGCGGTGAATGGACCATGAATTACGTCAGCACCCGTGGCGCCGGTTCGGCGCCCGAAGACCACCCGAAAACATTCTGCGACATCCTGCTGGAAGGCCTCGCGCCGGATGGCGGCCTGTTCCTGCCGCAGGCCTACCCGATCCTCGACAGCGAGGAACTGGCTGCGTTGCGCCCGCTTGGGTATCCGGAACTGGCGTATCAGCTCATCAGCCGCTTCGCCGACGACATACCGGCCGAAGACCTGAAGGCCATCCTGAAAAAGACCTACACGGCCGATGTGTTCGGCAACGCCGAGATCACGCCGGTCAGGACCCTCGAGCCGGGACTGCATCTCCTGCAGTGCTCGAACGGCCCGACGCTGGCCTTCAAGGACATCGCCATGCAGTTCCTCGGCCACCTGTTCGAATACGTGCTGGCCAAGCGCGGCGCGGAGATCAATATCCTCGGCGCGACCTCCGGCGATACCGGTTCGAGCGCCGAATACGCAATGAAGGGAAAGCAGGGCGTGCGGGTATTCATGTTGAGCCCGCTCGACAAAATGTCGCCTTTCCAGACCGCGCAGATGTTTTCGGTGCAGGACGCCAATATCCATAACATCGCGGTGCGCGGCGTGTTCGACGATTGCCAGGACATGGTCAAGGCGGTCGCCAACGACCTCGAATTCAAGGCCCGCTACAAGATCGGCGCGGTCAATTCGATCAACTGGGGGCGTATCGTCGCCCAGGTCGTGTACTACTTCAAGGGCTATTTCGCGGTCGCAAAATCGAATGACGAGAAAGTCTCGTTCGCGGTGCCGTCCGGGAATTTTGGGAACGTGCTGGCCGGGCACATCGCGCGCATGATGGGGCTGCCGATTCGCCACCTGATCGTGGCGACCAATGAAAACGATGTGCTGGATGAATTCTTCCGCGGCGGCCGCTATCGCCCGCGCAAGACCGCCGAGACGCTGCAGACCTCGAGCCCGTCGATGGATATTTCCAAAGCGTCGAATTTCGAGCGTTTCCTGTACGACCTGCTGTGGCGTGATCCGGCCTCGGTGCGCGAACTGATGCGCAAGATCGATCAGGAAGGCGGCTTCAACCTGGCCGATTGCAGCGACATCTGGAAGCGCATGCCCGCTTTCGGCTTTCACTCCGGGCGCAGTACCCACGCCGATCGCATCCGCACCATTGGCGAGGTCTGGCGGAAATATCAAGTCGAGATCGACCCGCATACCGCCGACGGCGTGAAAGTCGGACTGGAACGGCGGGATCCGGGCGTGCCGCTGATCTGCCTGGAAACCGCCTTGCCGGCAAAATTCGAGGCCAGCATGGTTGAGGCGTTGGGCAGGAAGCCGGTGCGCCCGCCGCAATATGAAGGCATTGAGGCGCTGCCCCAGCGAGTTGAGATCCTCGATGCGGACGCCGCGCGGGTGAAGCAGTTTATTGCTCAGGTTGTTGACTGACTTTTCCGTCGAATCTGGTCAAACTCTAGCACTGGCGCGGCGTTCGAGACCGTTTCGCGCCACGAGCCGCGCCAGTGCGTGAGTTTGTCATTCTGGAACTTCCCGAATCCTCAGTTGCATGTCATTCCAGCGAAGGCTGGAATCCAGTCCATCGTGTTTTCAAGAACTTGGCGCGGACTGGGTCCCAGCCTTCGCTGGGACGACGGCGTAATTGGTCGTCGTAAGGTGCGCATGCGCACCGCTGTCGTGGCCCTACTACCGCTGGTGCGCGATGCGCACCTTGCGAGTTTCCGTCAAGGTAACAAGTCACGCCCGACCCGCGCCCTGACCGCGGAGACTTCGGATGCGGTGACACTGCCAGAAAGATTCAGGTCGAACCAGAAATTAGAGAGGTCCACCGCTTGCCCGGCGCGCGCTTTCATCGCCGTCACGTCCAGTTGGTTGATCGCGCGCGTGCTATTGACGTCGCCCACCAGGAAACCGATCGACACCGATGCATCGACGCCCGCACCGTTTACATTGGTGAGCGAAAGCGTGGCGCGCTGATTGTCGGCGACGCCGGTGAGCGTGACGATCACTTCATTGTTCACCGCAACCGCGCTGGCGGATCCATTCGACGTCGCGACCGTGCCGGTCGAGCTCACGGGCATGTCGAAACGAAACGCAATCGTGTGGTTGGTATCGCCGCGGGACTCGACAGTCACCGGTCCGTTGAGTGCGGCGATGGGATCGAGCGGCAGGTCGAAGGTGCCCGTGCTGCCGTGAATCTTGCGCGAAACCACGCCAAGCAAACTGGGCAGCATCGGCGTGACGCTGGCGGGCGCGGAGTACGGTCCCGTGCCGGACGAATTCGTCGCCGCCACCGAACACGCATAGGCGGTGCCGTTGGTCAGGCCACTCACGGTGATGGGCGATTGCGACCCGCCGCCGGTGATCACCCCCGGGCCGCCCGGATCGCATTGCACCGTATAGGCGGTGATGGGCGCGCCATTGTCGTTGGGCGCCGTGAAGCTGAGCGTGGCGCTGCCGCTGCCGGCGATCGCGGTGAGTGCCGTCGGCGCGTCGGGAACGCCGGCGACGGGTGTCACGCTTTCGGGTACCGATGGCGATCCGGTACCGATGCTGTTCGTGGCTCGCGCCGAGCAACTGTAGGTCGTGCCGTTGCTCAGGCCAGAGACGACCAGCGGACTGGACGCGCCGGTGGTGCCAAATGGTCCGGGTGTGCAGGTGACCGAATAACTGAGGATGGCCGAGCCGCCATCGTTGGCCGGCGGCGCGAACGAGAACGTGACCTGGCCATTACCGAGCTGGAATCCGGTTATCGAAGGCGCGCCAGGCACGCTCGGCGCTGGTGTCGAGAAGGATTTTTCGGTATTCGGCCAGATCGGGTTTTGCGGGGCGGCCAATTCCTTGACCCGGTTCACCGTCAACAGATAACTCGCGCCCGCCGACATGGCCGACGTGGTCAGGGTGACGACGCTGGGGTCGGCGCCCAATGTCGCCTGCAACACGGTGACGCCATTGTTGATGACGTAGTTCGCGGCCGTGGCGGCGCTCGCCGGTTCCAGGGCGCGGTCAAATTGCAGGGTCACGGTAGTGAGGTTGGACGCCGTCGCGGAATTGACGTCAAAGGCATAGTTCACCCACTGGTCGTAGAGAGTCAGGATGCGCTGGTCGGGCACGTTACGGGCCAGCGGTGGCATCTTGCCGTTATCGAAAGGGGCATAAGCCCTGCCGTCGCGATCGTGAATGCTGGAGTTGGGAATATCCCGGCGCACCAAACCATCGTAGCCACTATTTGCAACGATGGGAATTCGGCCTACGCCAACCGGCGTGAGGATTGGTGTTTCATAGCGCATGTCGTACAAGGGCCCGTTGTTGCCGGCGGTACTGGTGCCGGGCCGGTGACAATGCGAACAGTTGGCGTCCTGATAGGACTTCACGCGGTCTTCCATCGTCGCGCTGGTATCGCCGATATCGACCATGCGCGCGTATTGCGTGGGCGGATCGGCGATCGCCTGATCGAACATGTCGAGGTGATGCCAGGTGTGCAACTGATTGTCGGTCCTGCCGGTTGCGGAATAGGTGAGATCGCCGTTCAATTGCGACGTCTTGACGCCGAGCACCATGCCCGATTTGGGGTTGTGGCAGATCAGGCATTGGCTGGCCACCGGATAAGTCCAGTACTGTGCGCGTGGGGTGTTGTCAGCCTGGGTGATGGTAATAAGTTCGTCGGGGTAAAAACTGCCGGTGATGAGGTCGGCGTCACTGTTGTCAGGCCGCCACTTATAGGTTCCACCGCGAATTTTTTCGACGCCGCTCTCGCTGTAACGAATCAGGATGCGGGTTTCCACCCGGCGAATGGGATTGATCGCGCCGACGCGTTCATCGACCACGAGGTCGAAATTCTTGACGAATATGGTGCCGGCCGGAAACGTCCACGCGCCCGAGGTGGTGAAG
>JBDTSU010000104.1:0-10819 GCA_039930965.1 Betaproteobacteria bacterium | reverse complement strand
GGTTCCGCCATTTCGAGCCTCCTGATCGAAAGTCAGAGCAATCAGGGTATCTGGGCTCCACCCTCACCGGCGATGACGGCGTGACAGCATCGCTTGAAAAAGGCGACATGCTGTTCATCCCGCGCGGATCGGTATTTGACTGGAAGAGCCTCGTGGACGTGACCAAGCTCTTTGGCAGCCAGTGCTAGCCGGGGAGGCTGCGACCAACGTGGCAAATTATGCTGGCTACCCACTTCAAAACAATCGTTTCTGTCTTGCCATGCCACGAAAACGCGGCGCCGATGCAGGTCAAGCGTGCTGTAATCAATACGGAAGACGAATTTGTCAATTGTCATTGCGCCGCTAAGGTGCGGGCCGAATCAGCATTCATAACCTAACAGGAGCATGCATGAAGACTTTCACTAAAATCCTTGCCGTGACCGCACTTTCCGCGGGGACGATTGCGGCGACGGGCGCATTCGCCCACGGCATCTGGTTTGCGCAGCGTTCAAACCAGCTTGCACTGATCTATGGCGTCGGCGCCGACGATCTTGACGCCGTCAAGCGGCTGCCGCTGGTCAAGAGCATTGCCGGATACGATGAAGCGGGCCAACCGGTGGAGACAAAACTGGTGCCAACTACCGATCGCCTGCTGTTGGTCAATATCGACAATCAGCCCGCGGTGGTCGCGGCCGTGCTCGATAATGGCATGTGGAGCAAAACCGCGGATGGCAAATGGCACAACAAGGGCAAGGACGAAGTGCCGGATGCCGTGATCAGCGAAAGGAACTACAAGTTCGCGGTTCACCTTCGGCTGCCGTTGGCCGCGCCATTGGGGCCGCTGCCGGAACAGACCCTGCAGATCGTACCGGTCAACGCAAAACTGCCGGAACTGATGGGACAACCAATTAAACTGAAAGTACTGTACAAGGGCAAGCCCGTCGCCGGCGCCCGGGTGTTGCATGACTGGCTCAACGATCCGGACGGCAAGCCCGTCAAGAGCGCGAAAGATGGCAGCGTCACGCTCAAAGTACGCAACCAGGGCCTCAACGTCATCGGTGCCCTGTTTGATTCGCCGCCAGAAGATCCGGCGAAGACCAATAAAGTCGAAAATTTTGCTACGCTGTCTTTCATCCTGCCGCATAAACCGGAGTAACCACAGGCCCACGCGGCGCCACCTGTTCAAGCGCGCCGCACTGTAACGGATTACAAATGATGAAGAAACTTCTGATGCTGCTGGCACTCTGCGCCGCGACGTTTGCTTGCGGACCGGCAACAGCCCATGGCGACGCCCCGCCACAATATGGCGGCATTATGCAGATGGTGGACGATATGTCCTTCGAGCTTGTCGTCAAGGGCGATACCGCCGCACTCTATCTTGGTGATCACGGCGAAAAAGTGAATGCCGCCAACATGACCGGCAAGCTGACGGTGCTCAGCGGGACCAATAAGTCCGAGGCGAAACTCGAGCCGGCAGGCGGCCACAAGCTTGAGGCCAAGGGTGTGAAAATTGCCAAGGGCGACAAAGTCATTGCACTCATGACCTCGGCCGACAAGAAAACCACCAGCGTGCGTTTTGTGATCAAGTGATTCAGAGAAGCTGTCGCCGGGGCGACAGTGTTTTGATTATTGCTGAAGGGCTTGCTGAAAAATGCAAGACTTTCGGATCAACCTAATTCTCGGCGTTGTGTCATGGGGTCACGCGCCAAACTCGATCAGCGCACTCTTGAACCGCATATTCGCCTCCACCGCCTGGCGCCCGAGGTCCTTGCCGATACCCGAGCTGCCATAACCACCGGTTGGAATGATGTAATCGGCGCTGCGCCCGTAGCGATTGACCCAGATCGTACCCGCCTTGATTTGCCGCACCGCACGCAGTGCCTTGTTGATGTCGCGGGTATGCACGCCTGCCGCCAATCCATAGACGGGATGCGCGGCGAGGCTGAGGCCCTCTTCCTCGTCGTCGAAACTCTGCACCGTCAGGACCGGACCGAAAATCTCCTCGCGCACGGCTTCCATATCCGACGAGACCCGGGCCAGTATCGTTGGTTCGTAGTAAGCACCGTCCTCGATCGAGGCGAGTCGCTTGCCGCCAATCACGGCCTCGCCGCCCTCGCCTATCGTCCGCTGGACAATGCCGTTGATGCGATCGAGCTGCGGGGCGGAGATGATCGGCGAAAATGTCGTTTGCGTCGACCAGGTCGGACCGGGGCGTACCTCCCGCGCGAGCGCGCCGATCCGGTCGACCAACTCGGCCTCGGCGCTGCGCTGAACGATCAGGCGCGAACCCGCGACGCATACCTGCCCGGCATTGGCGAGAATGGAATTGGCGATGCTGCGGGCGACCTTGTCCATATCGGGCACATCGGCGAATACCAGCTGCGGGCTCTTGCCGCCGAGTTCGAGCGTCACCGGCTTGATGCCGCTCTCGGCGCTCGCCACCATGATGGCGGCACCGGTTTTCGTCGAGCCGGTGAAGGAAATCTTGCCGACCGCCGGATGGCGGCATAGCGCATCGCCGGTCACTGCACCGGTGCCCTGGACAATATTAAAAATGCCTCGGGGCATGCCGGCCTCGATCGCGAGTTGGGCCAGACGCAGGCAGGAGAACGGCGTCATTTCCGATGGCTTCAGGACGACGGCATTGCCGGCGGCCAAGGCCGGGCCAATTTTGGTGATCGCCTGGGTGATCGGATAGTTCCATGGCGAAATCGTCGCGACGACGCCGTAGGGTTCACCGATCACCAGCCCCAGATGGTCAGAACGGGTGGCGGCGACGTCTCCGCCCAGCTTGTCGGCAAATTCAGCAAAGAATCGGATACAGTCGGCCGCATACGGGATATCGACGTCGATCACGCCCTTGATGGGACGGGTGGAACCGAGGGACTCGATCTGTCCGAGTTCCACGCTGTGCGCTTCGATAAGGTCAGCCCAGCGCCGCAAGATGCGGGCGCGGGCACGCGGCGCCCCCGATGCCCAGTCCGACGATTGAAACGCCCGCTGCGCGCTCATCACGGCGCGATCGACCATTTCCGCGGAGGCAACAGGAAGCTCTGCGTAAATTTGATTGTCCGAGGGCCGGCGGACGGGCAGCGTTTGTCCACCACCGCTGACGAGTTCGCCGTCTATGAAGTGACCATTCGGGAAATGAATGTCATTGGGTTGAAAATCTAACATGGGTATTTTCCGATTCTGAAGCTGCAAAAGAAAGCCAGGTCAATTGCTCCGGTTCGACGGCGCGAAGCGTCCGATATGGAACGGCTCGATTGGCGTGACCGTGCTGCCCGTGTCGATAAGCTCGGCCATGACGTCGCCCACCGCCGGCCCGATCTGGAAACCCGCGCCACAGAAACCGAACGCATAAAACAGTCCCGCGACTTTTTCGCTCGGTCCCATAATGGGCAAATCGTCCGGCAGATAGCTCTCAATGCCACTCCAGACACGAATGAGATTGAGCTTGCCGATCCCCGGAAGCAATCGCCGCAACTGCGGCATCTGGTTCAGCGTGTTTTCGGGATTCACATAAGCACGGATCGCGTCAAGATTCACTTCGTTGCGGTTTCCGCCGCCGAAAACGATATTGCCGCGTGTCACCTGCCGCATGTAGATGGTCTCCGCCTCATGCGGGGTACTCACGCCGAGCGTTGGTTTGATCCGGTAGGGAACGGGCTCGGTGACGCCCATCTGCGGGCCGCGCGCCACCAGGGGGACGGGTTCACCCAAACGCGCGGCCATCGCACCCGCCCACGCACCCGCCGTGACGAGAAGAATGGGCGCGCGAAAGCTCCCGCGATTGCGCGTTTCGACGTGGAAATCCTCACTGATCTTCTCGATGGAGAGTACTTCGGTATTTTCCTCGACGCGTGCGCCCTCGCGGCGCGCGGCGCGGCCGAACGCCGGCGCCACCAGGCGCGGATTGGCGTGGCCGTCGCGTGGCCCAAGGGAGCCCAGCAGCACTTCGTGGCCGAGATAAGGAAATCGGGACCGAAGCGCGCTAGGGGCGATGATCTCGAGGTCAAGGCCATACTCTCGCGCGTCGCGGGCATAGGTCTCGGCCTTGGCTGCATATTCGGCGCTGTAGCAGACCCGCAAGTGGCCGCTGGCGACAAATTCGCAATCCTCGCCAATCAATTCTGGCAGCTTGCCCCAGATCTCACGCGCACGATTGGCCAGCGGCAATTGCACAAGATAGCGGCCCTGCCGCCGCACATTGCCGAAGTTGACGCCGCTCGCCTGTTGTCCCACCAGGCCGCGCTCCAGCAGGATGACCGAGCGGCCACGCTTGCGCAGGAAAAATGCCGCGGACGCACCCATCAAGCCGCCCCCCACGATGATGACGTCGGCCGCCTCGGAGCCGCCTATGCGGGGATCGGCCACAATGCCTCCGGCGGTGGGGTAGTGAGCACACTCATTCCCGGCATCACGATGCTGGTGCAGGCACGGATGCGCTCGCCCGAGGAGGTCCACATCCAGCAATCCTGGCACGCGCCCATGAGGCAGAAACCTGCTCTCGTTCCGTCGCCGAATTCCGATTGCCGCAATTTCGGCACGTGCGTGAGCACTGCCACCAGAAGGGTGTCACCCTCCAGGGCGTTGCAGCGAACACCGTCGATCTCAATTTCGACGAATTTACGATCCTGCTCGGCGACACGTATAAAACGGGCAATCATTAGACCTCACAAAATAGCAAATGCTTCCCCCTTTTCTAAAGGAGGATTGAGGAGGATTTTGGGCCGCAATGTTGCGTTAATCACCGAAAATCTCCCTCAATCCCTCTTTAAAAAAGAGGGAAGTAGTTTGCAATGACCACGACATGCTTTGACATATCGAATTTCAACAAATCCTTAGTGCGGATCGATCGCCGCGATGGCGTCGATCTCGACCAAATATCCATGATGCAACTCCGGAACCGGTACCACCGACCTCGCCGGCCGCGCGTCGCCAAAGGCCGCCGCATAAATCGTATTGAACCGGGGCCAGTTTTTTACATCGACTATGTACGCAGTCACTTTCAATACGCGCTGTGGTGAACTGCCGGCGGCGCTCACGACCGCCAACAGGTTGTCTATGGCTTGCTGCGCCTGCTCATCGAAGGGCGCCTCATGGCCATGCTCGCCGTTACGGCGTACTGGAAGCTGACCCGAGACATAGACCATGCCACCAAAGACTTTCGCTTGCGCGTAGTGGCCCGCCGGCGCAGGTGCGCTTTCAGTCAGAATCGCCTCAATCGCACTAATGTGGGTGCCTGACATTACCAGCCTCCGAATCGCGGCCAATAGGCCTCGATGACATCTGAACTTCCACGAACGACACAATACTGGGCGTGTTGGGCGCCGGTTGCACACGCGTGATTTGGCAGAATGCGGACGCGGGTGCCGATCGGCAGATTGGGAAGCACAGCCGTGGTTCCAGGGCGAACCGTGACGATGCCATGTTCCTGGTTGGCATCCGCAAGAATGAGGTCGGCATAGGGCTTGCCGCCGACATCACAGACAAGTCCGTAGCCCTGGTTGACCGCTTGCCGGGAGGTCCCGCGGTCCTGCGACATCGCCATCCATCCCGCATCGATGAGAATCCAGCCTTTGTCCGCCTGATGCCCAATCACGGTTGCAAGTACCGAGAGGGCAATATCATCGACCGTACATACTCCAACGCCGGCCATGAACAGATCGAAGAAAACGAAGACACCCGCCCTGACTTCGGTGACGCCAGTGAGATCCTTGGCGAAGTGGGCCGTCGGCGTGGAGCCGACACTGACGATCGGACAGGGCAATCCCGCATTGCGAAGGACGGTCGCGGCGCCAACAGCACCCGCACGCTCCTGTTCGGCGGCGCTCTCGAGCGCGGCGCCGCCACGCGCGGCATAGCTGCCGCCGGCATGTGTGATCACCCCGCGCAACGCGGCGCCGCCGTTATGGAGAGCGCGGCCGATTTCGATCAGGCGCGCGCGGTCACCCGGCAGAACTCCACCGCGATGGCCGTCGCAATCCACTTCAATCAGCGCAGGAATTTGCGTCCCGGCGGCTCGCGAAGCGGCGGCAACCGCGTGTGCCTGCTCGACGGTATCGAGAATGACGGCGAGATTCACTCCCGTGGATCGCAACGCCAGCACTCGTTCGAGCTTGGCGGGCGCGATTCCCACGGCATAGATGATGTCGCGAACGCCGGCTGCAGCAAATTGCTCGGCCTCTTTCAGAGTGGAAACGGTCGCGGGACCTGCCTGGGACATCATGACCCGCCGCGCGACCTCCACGGATTTCGAGGTCTTGAGATGCGGCCGCAGCGTTGGCCCGAGTGATTTCAGTCGCGATCGCAGACGCTGAACATTTCGGTCCATGCGGTCCGCATCAAGGATCAGACACGGCGTTTGAACCGCCTGGAGCGTCGCTTCCTGAAAGGGAACATAAGCGCGAGCATGAACGGGTGTGGCAACATCATTCAAAATGCTGCCCTCCCGTCACTGGTCAACTGGGCAGGAACCTTCAATCTAGTGAGTCTTTGCAGGCGAGCTGGAATCCGATTGCGGCGCAACAGGCAATATCGCGGAAGCCTTGAATTGACTGGGCGTGAGTCCACAGGCACGCTTGAAATGGCGATACATGTGGCTCTGGTCGAAGAATCCCGTCTCGGCCGCAACGACGGCCGCCGGCACACCTTGCTGCAGCAGTGCCTTTGCCTGTTGAACTCGCAAATGCGAAATATAGCGATAGGGCGGCATGCCGACCTCGCGCCGAAATATGGCCGCGAAGCGGAATAGCGTGAGATTGGCAATCGCGGCGAGCTGGCTAAGGGTAACCGGTTCGACGAAGTTCTGTTCCATGAAGAGTAGCGTCCGGGCAATCGCCGAGGAACGGCCGGGGGGCGCAATGGCGCGCGCGGGGGATTCGGTGGTGGCGTATGAATACATCGCATTTACTCCCGGCAGTGTGGACTCCACAGAGACGAGAGAGTCTGGCTCGTGAGCAGCCAGGCTGCGCGAGGGACTCTTCCCGGGAATCGCCACGCCCGCGGGCAAGGCATTTCCTGAGAAATATCTTATGACTTGCGGAAAAAATACTATTTCCTTCCCGCCATTAGTCGCGGGCCATTTCTATCAAATTGCGGTAAATCGCGGCATTTAATTGCACGGACCGCGGCGCCTTCAGGCCGCCAGTCGCTGTTCGGCCAGTGTCGCCAACAATGCGGCGCCCATGGGTAACACCTCATCGTTGAAATCGTAGGCGGGATGATGCAATGGCACGCTGCCGGGCCCCGACCCCTGGCCCAGCCAGACATAGGCGCCCGGAACTTCCTGCAACATGAATGCGAAGTCTTCGGAGGTGAATGCCGGCGCATCAAGTTCAAGGGCCTCACCGAATAGCGTGCGGCCCGCGGTGATGGCATGCCCGGCACACCCGGCATTGTTGATGGTCGCCGGGTAATAGCGCAGGTAATCCAGTGTTGCCGTGCAGCCGGCGGCCTTTGCGGTACCTTCGACCAGATCCCGCAATGCCGTTTCAATCCGGTCCTGGACCGCCGGATCAAAGGTGCGGACGGTGCCCGTCAGGCTGACCGTGGCGGGCATGATGTTATGTGAACTCCCGCCCTCGATGCGGGTGATGGACAGCACCGCGGTGGCATTCGGGTCGATGCGGCGCGCCACCAGCGTATTTGCCGTCGTGACGATCTGCGCGGCGCAGAGAATCGCGTCGGCGGTCAGGTGCGGCTGTGCGGCGTGGCCGCCGGCGCTGTGCACAACGATTTCAAATTTGTCGGCCGCGGCCATGATGGGTCCGGCGCGGGTGCCGACCGTGCCGGCCGGCAGGGACGGCCAGTTGTGCAGCGCATAGATTTCGTCGCAGGGGAATTTCGTGAAGAGCCCCTCGTCCATCATCGCCTTGGCGCCGGCTTGACCCTCCTCGGCAGGCTGGAAAATCAGGTGAACGTGCCCGTCGAAATTGCGGGTTTCGGCCAGGTAGCGCGCCGCGCACAGCAGCATGCTGGTGTGGCCATCGTGTCCGCAGCTGTGAGCGATGCCCTGATATACGCTGCGGTGAAACAGGCTTGACTGCTCTTGAATCGGCAAGGCGTCCATATCCGCGCGCAGGCCGATTTTCCGATTCGATGTTCCCGCGCTCAAAACGCCGACCACACCGGTCTTGCCCACTCCTTCGTGCACGGTAATTCCCCAGGCACGCAGGCGTTCCGCCACGATGCCGGCGGTGCGCTTTTCGGTGTAAGCAAGTTCGGGATGCCGGTGAATGTCGCGGCGGATTTCGCGCATCTCCCCGGCAAAATCATTCATGCGCGCAAGCATCGGCGAACGGCCGCCGGCACCGGATGGGCGATCAGCGGCTTGAAGTGGACTATTCATGGGATGCAATCCTGGCAAGACCGGGCAAATCGCGGACAGGGCGCATCATGTCCGCCATGTCCCGATTTCCCGGGAATCCTAGCATGGCAAAATCGTGCGTGTCCCCTGCTCCCGCGAATACGGCAGTCTGCGCTTTTTTGATGCGCATAACAGTTGATCTCCCGGTCGAAATCGCCGCTCTTTGGCGTAATCGGCCACGCGAATTTAATATCCTGTTTCTCTAAGGGTTGGTTGAAATTCTCGATATCCATTTATGCTCGCTCGCAGTCGGGCGCTTCTCCCTTTGAAAAAGGGGAGAGCGCAGCGAGGGGGGGAGAGGGATTTGCAGCATGTTCGCGGCTGGACAAACCGCAAATCCCCCTCGGCCCCCTCGCAAGCTCTCCCCCTTCGCCGAAGGGGGAAGTGCAACTTAACGCAAATCGCGTTGATTGTTGCCGCGAATTTCAAGAAATCCCTAACAGTCGTCCGTGCCGGTTTTTCTCGCAAGGGCTCGGGCCATTTCAGAATATGGAAAACCAGGTGACCAGGAAACTCCTGCTGCAGATCCACAAAACCATCGCACTTTCCGTGGGCGTGTTCATCGCGATCGTCTGTCTCAGCGGGGCGTCGCTGGTGTTTCGCGACGTATTGGCGCCCTGGTTCACGCCCGCGATGAAGATTGAACCGCAGGCTTCATCACCCGGTGAATACGAGCGGGTCCTGGCGGCCGCAACGGCCCGGGTGCCGGAGGCGGCGTCGGTCGAAATCCGCCCACCGGCGAGGCGCGACCTTGCCGTGGATGTGGCGCTGGATACGCCCGATGCGCGGCGCCTGTATGTGAATCCGCAAACCGGCGCCGTGGTCGCCGACAGCGCCACGCAATGGTTGCCGTTCCACTCATTGTTCAGATTGCACCGGTACCTCCTCACCGGCGCCTGGGGCGAGTATCTGGTCGCGGGCATCGGGACATTGCTGGTGGTCATGGCTATCAGCGGATTTGTCCTGTGGTGGCCGCGCGCCTGGAGCCAGGCGCTGCGGGTGCGCTGGAGCGGAAACAGAATGGCGGTGAGCTTTGATTTGCACAAGGCGACGGGGGCATGCTTTGCCTTGTTTCTCCTGGCCAATGCCCTGACCGGCCTGGTGCTGATATTCTCGGGCGTATCGACGACGCTGGTGAATCGCATTTTCTCCGTTGCCGATGCCGTGCCACCGACGATTGTGCGGCCGGCGGCTGCCGGCAACGTGAAGCCACTGGACGAACTGGTGGCCGCGGCAAACCGATCCTTTCCAGCCGGAACCGTGACCCAGGTGGTGGTTCGTGGCGGCGACTTTCCCGTCGTGGTGCGTAAACGCACCGTGGCCGAGAATAATCCGCTCGGCACCAACAGAATTTACGTCGATCCCTGGTCGGGCGAAGTGATTGGAATGATCGCACTCGAAACCGCGCCGCCCGGAAACAAAATGTACGAGTGGCTGTATCCGTTTCACATCGGCGCGCTATTCGGGACCCTGTACAAATTGGTGCTGGCACTCGCGGGGCTTGCACCGTCGGTCCTGCTGGTTACCGGGCTGATTGTTTGGTGGACGCGTTCGCGGATGAGAAAAAAAACGTTGGCTCGAAAGGTGCAATCGGCGAATGAATGAGCGGATTGTCATCATCGGCGCCGGGCACGCGGGCGGCACGGCCGCGGCGCTGCTGCGGCAGCATGGCTGGCAGGGCGCCATCACGCTGATCGGCGAAGAGCCGGTCACTCCCTATCAGCATCCGCCGCTGTCAAAAACCTGGCTTACCACGGCGGCGGAGGAACCACGTATCGCCCTGCGGCCGGACAACTTTTACACCGACAAGAATATCGAAATGCGGCTCGATACACGGGTAGTTGAGATCGATCGCGCCGCGCGCGATGTCATCCTCGAAAGCAATGAGCGTATTGGCTACGGCCGCCTGATACTTGCAACGGGTTGCCGCGCCCGGCAGTTGAAGGTTCCGGGTATCGACTTCGCCAACGTGTTTGCGTTGCGCAGCATCGCCGATGCGCGCCGGCTGAAATCGGCCATCCGGCCTGGGTGTCGGCTGGCGATCATCGGCGGCGGCTACATCGGGCTTGAAGTCGCGGCCTCGGCATGTACGGCAGGAATGGACGCAACAGTCATTGAGCGCGAGTCACGTTTGCTGGCCCGCGTCGCCAGTCCTCTCCTGTCGAGCTTTTTCCACGACGCTCACCATGCGCGCGGAGTTGAAATCGAACTCAGCGCCGATGTGGCGGAAATTGCCGGCCTCAACGCGCGGGCAACGTCGGTGCGCCTGGCCGATGGCCGTACCATCGACTGCGATGCGGTGCTGGTTGGTGTGGGCGTATCGGTGAACGAGGAACTGGCGGCCGCTGCCGGACTGGTCTGCGAAAACGGCGTCGTCGTCGACATGGCGGCGCGCACCTCGGACCCCGCCATCTACGCGATCGGTGACTGTACGCGCCGCCCGCTTGCTTTATACGGCCAGAGCTGGCG
>JBDTSU010000103.1:0-10851 GCA_039930965.1 Betaproteobacteria bacterium | reverse complement strand
ACCTTGAGCCCCGGTTTCTTGCCCGCCCAGTCGAATCTTTCTATGGCGACGCGCAGGCGTTCACATATCTGGTACGCCATGTCGCGGTCCGCTTCCGGCAGCACCAGCACGAATTCCTCGCCGCCATATCGGCCCACCATATCGATACTCCGGCAACCGTCCCTGAGGAGCTGGGCGACCTGGCGCAGCACGTCGTCGCCGACCGCATGCGAGTGAAGGTCGTTCACTTTCTTGAAGAAATCCAGATCGGCCAGCGCAACTGACAGCGGGCGGCCGTTTCGCACGGCGCGCTCAAATTCATGCGCCAGGATGTGATCCAGTTCGCGCCGGTTGCCCAATCCGGTCAGACTGTCTTCCTTCGACAACCGCTCATAGGCCTTGGCGGCTTCCGCCACCTGCAACAGCAGGCGCGCCTTTTCGTTGTTGGTGGACTCGAGCTTCTGCTTCTCCTGCTCCAGGTCACGGGTGCGTTCATCGACCATTTGCTGCAATCGGCTTCGCTGCGCATTCAGTTGCGCGATACGGCCGCGATAAATCACGAAGACGACCACCAGGAACGCGGCGGCGAAGGCGATGCGAAACCAGGTCGTCTCATGAAAGCGCGGCTGCTGCTCGATGGTCAAGGTGGCACCCGGCTCGCTCCAGGCGCCGCCTTCCCGTGACGCCAGCACGCGAAACTCGTAGGTTCCCGGCGCGATATTGGTGTAGACCGCCTTGGCCTCGCGTCCGGCATCCACCCAATCCGGATCAAAGCCGCTCAGCTGATAGCGATAGCGCACCTTTTCCGGGTCGGCCAGGCTGAGGCCCACGTACGATATCTCGATGCGATGTTTGCCGGCTGGAAGGTCGAAGTACCCGGACGCGTCTCCCTGGACACGTTCCGCATCCACCATCACCTCCTTGATATGCACCGGCGGTGCGCGCAGGTCGGACTGCGCCTCGCGCGCGGGATCGGCGATGGCAATGCCGCGCGCAGTGGGAAACATGATGCGGCCATCGCGCGCGCGCCAACCAGCCGGCTGCGATGCGCCATTGCACTGGGCTGTCGCCATGCCCTCGGACTTGCCATAGAACACCGGCTTGACCTTCGCGCGCGTGCCGGCGGCGAGTTCCGCCAGTTGCGATTTTGAAATCTTGATGATGCCGCGGTTGCCGCACGTCCAAATCTGGCCGGCGTGATCATCTATCGCGGCAAAATAGGTCTGCGCCGGAACGCCTTCTCCGGGCAGCAGGCGGCGTATCTGGTGGCTGGCGACGCTGGCCCCGGGTTGCACGTAGGCGAGACCGCTATTGGTACTCGCCCAGATGCGCCCTTCCGTGTCGGCATTGAGCGCCAGTACCGACGCATCGATCCCAGGAATCCGCGTCGCGACCACGCTATCGCTGCCCTCGATGATGCCGAGGCCGCCGCGCGTGCCGACCCAGATGCGGCCGGCCTTGTCCTCCAGCAGGGCGCTCAATTGCTCGTTCGGCAGTCCGGCATCCATGTGTATTTGCGTCACCGGCACATCGGCCTTCCACGACGCTTTCAACAGGCCCGTGCTGGTACCGATCCACAGGGTTCCGTCGCGCGCCGGCAGGATCACCCGCACGGCTTCAACGGTGATGCCGAATCTCGCCGACACCGAAATGACGTTGTCGCCCGCCAGGCGGTGCAGGCCTCCACCGTTGGTGCCTATCCACAGCGTACCGGCCGGATCTTCTGCCAGCGACAGCACGGCGCCGTTGACCAACCCCTGCGCACGGCCGTAGCGGCGCACACCGGCGGGCGTCACCGCGAACAGGCCATCCGAGGTCGCGACCCAGATTCGTCCCTGTCGATCCTCCAGCACCGCCCGGGAAAATTCCTCGACAAGGCCTTTGCGCACGCCCCAGGTGGTAATGCGCGCATCGCGAAAACGATTGACCCCGCTATCGGTGCCGATCCAGATGCTGCCTTCGCCGTCCTCGAATACATCGCGAACATAGTTGTTGGTGAATCCGTCGGGCGTGGCAAAGCGCTCGAATGTATTTCCCGCCAGGCGGTGAACCCCTTCGAGGCTGCCGACCCAGACGCCGCCGTTGCGGTCCACCAGCAGGCGCGTCAGGGCATCGCTCGCCAATCCCTGCTGGCGTCCATAGCGGCGCAGTGTGGTTCCCTCGCGGACCGCGATTCCCTGACCATTGGTGGCGAACCAGACGCGCTTTTCCCGGTCTTCGGCGATCGCCGCAATGCTCGCCGTGTCAAGCCAGGAATCAGTCGGGTGCCGGGAAAATGCTCCGTTCTGAAACACCGCGAGTCCGCTGCTGGTACCGATCCAGAGAATGCCGTCGGCGGTCGCCCTGAGAGCGGTTATCGCGTTGGCGGGTAATCCATCGGCGGCGGTGAACACGCGCGCGACATTATTCCGGATTTGCACCAGTCCTCCTGTGCCGATCGCCGCCCAGAGGCTGCCGGCGGCATCCTCGGCCAGGAAATTGACCGTGCCCAGCGGCATCTCGCCTTGCGGAAGGATCGCCTCGAACTTGCCACGCACAAAGCGGGCAAGCCCGCCATCGCGCAGGCCAAGCACGAGGCTGCCATCGCGTGCGGTCAGCAACGATGCCACGCCGCTACCCCGCAGCGCGGGCGCATTGACCGCATTGAATACGGTAAATGCCAGGCCGTCGAAACGGGCGGCGCCCTCATGCGTCGCAAACCAGATGTAGCCGTCGGGTGTTTGCGCGATGCTGCGCACCGTGCTATGCGGCAAGCCTTCATCGACCGACCAGGTCTGGTGGGTAAGGTCACTGAGCGGCTTGAACGTGTCGAGCGCGAACGCGGGAAGGCCCGCCATCCACAGGAAGACGGGGATGGCGTACACGATGGCCAGGCGCCGTCGCAGCACACGCCAACGTTCCAGCAATTGAGTAAGGGCAGCCTTGAACACGCGGTCATTATGCATGGGCATCGACCGGTCAAAAGGCAAAAATATGTGTCCGGTTTGCGCTCGCATTGGGGGCTATTTTCGGCGACGTCCGGATCGTGACCATTGACCGCGGTTAAGGTGAACTCGGCTATCCATGCGCGTTTCGAGGCGATTTCGGCCTGCGAACCGCACCGGCGCTGGTTCTTTCATTGTGAAACGGTGCCGAAGAATTCCACGGCTTCGGCCTCGTGCCGGGTGCGCTTCATCGGCGGCAGGCTCTGCCAGATGCGCTTGCCATAGGGTTTTTCGACGAGTCGCGGATCGCAGATCATCAGCACGCCGCGATCGGTCTCGTCGCGAATCAGGCGGCCGGCGCCCTGCTTCAGCTTGATCGCCGCGTGCGGCACCTGGTACTGCATGAAGGCGTTGCCGCCGGACCGGGTAATGGCGTCGATGCGCGCGGCCAGCACCGGATCGTCGGGCGGTGCGAACGGCAGTTTGTCGATCACCACCAGCGACAGCGCTTCGCCCTTTACGTCCACGCCTTCCCAGAAAGAATGACTGGCCACCAGTACCGCATTGCCGAGTCGGCGAAACCGTTCCAGCAACTCGGTACGCGTGCCTTCGCCCTGCGCCATCAGCGGGAAATCCCAGCCCTTGCGCTCCCAGTGTTCTTTCAGCAGACCATAGGCGCGGTCCATTGCCCGCAACGAAGTAAACAGCATGAACGCGCGGCCCGCCGACGCCTCGATCAGCGGCACGGCCGCGGCAACCACCGCCTCGGTATGATCGGGGGTGTTGGGCGCCGGGAGATTTTCCGGCACATAAAGCAACGCCTGGCGCGGATAGTCGAATGGCGAGGGCCAGGTCGCCGTCACCACCCGCCGCTCATTGAAGGCGTCAGCCTCGAAATCATCCGCCTGCTCTTCATCTTCAAGGCCAAGCTCGCGCTGGTAGTGCGCGAATTCGCCTTTCACGGCCAGCGTGGCCGAGGTGAATATCCACGCGCGCTTCTGTGCAAATACCTGCTCGTGAAAAATCGACGCCACCGAGAGCGGCGTGAGGTGAAACGCCAGCGATTGACCGAACACTTCCGCCCAGCGGATGTAGCCTTCGACCGGCCCTTGTTCGCCGTCGCCGCGCCAGCCCGCCATGCGCGCGGCATACTCATCGGCGCGTTCCAGGCAGTTGGCCAGTTCCTGCGCGCGGCCCGACTGGCTTTCCAGCATTTCGCGTAACTCCGCGAGCTTTTCCTGGGTATCCGTGAACGCCGGATCAAATCCCTCGCGTCCGGTGACCGCCTGTCCCGGCAGCCGGGCGGTCTCTTCGCTCATCACCAGCCTGAGATCGCGGGCCGATTTATCGAGCGTGAGCGCGGCCTCCTGCAGGTCCTTGAAATCCGCGGCATGGGCGATGCCCATGAGGCGCGCATCGCGCGCGAGTTCGGTCAGTTGCGAGGTCGTGACCACGTCGCCGAAGAACATCGTCGCCGTTTCCGGCAACTGGTGGGCCTCGTCAAAGATCACCGTATTGCAAGCCGGCAGCAAATCCTGGGCACCGTCGTCCTTGAGTACCAGATCGGCGAAAAAAAGGTGGTGATTGACCACCACCACCTCCGCCTCCATGGCCGCCCTGCGCGCTTTCATCACAAAGCATGCGTCGTATTGAGCGCACTGCGAGCCCAGGCAATTGTCGCGCGTCGAGACCGCCATCGACCAGGCGCCGGAGCGTTCCGGCACATCCGGCAGCTCGGATTTGTCGCCGGTGCCGCCGCCATTGAGGCAGCGGTCCGCATAGCGGCGAATGACCTGTATGTGGCGGGTCTCGTCGCGATTCAGGAAACGGCCGTCGGCAACGGCGTTGTCCAGGTGATGCAGGCACACATAGTTGGCGCGCCCTTTCAACAGGGCCGTGCTGACGGGGATGTTCAACGCCTCCTTCACCGTCGGGATATCGCGATGATAAAGCTGATCCTGCAAGGTCTTGGTGCCGGTCGAAATGATGACCTTGCCCCCGGAAAGCAGCGCCGGCACCAGGTAGGCGAAGGTCTTGCCGGTGCCGGTGCCCGCCTCGGCGACCAGCACGCCGGCCCGGTCGATGGCGGCGCCGATTTTCTCCGCCATTTCAATTTGACTCTCGCGGTGGCGGAATCCCTCTATGCGTTTGGCCAACGGGCCCTCGGGGCCGAACAACTCTCTCAATTCAGACATAGCCCGATCATACCGTGCGCCACCGGTCGTGCGCCGCGCAGCACGAGATTACGCCCGCCCGAAGATGATCTTTTCCTTCGTCAGCAGGCCGGCAATGAGCATAATGGCCGTCACCGTGATGCCGGCGTTGATCAGCAGGGGAATCAGGAAATGCGTGGCGTCCACCGGATCGCCGCGCAGAATGCGCGTTATCACCATCAGTTGTCCCAGCATCGGCACGAACAGCTGCCACGTTGCATCCTTCAATTGACCGAAGATGCTCACCATCGGGATCATCGATACCACGGTAATGAGGTAACTTACGTAGGTCTGCGCCTCCTTGAACGTGCGCCCATTGGTGGCGATCAGCATCTGCAGCGCACCCATCGCCGGTGCGAACGACAGCATGGTCGCGCCGAAGCCCAGGAACTGCATGCCGGTGATCGACATGACCGTTTCCAGTTTGGGCATCGGCATGAAGCGGAGCGTCAACCAAAATCCCGTCAGCGTAAGCGCGACGACGCCGATGCCATATATGCCGACGGCCAGCCATTTGCCGGTGGTGAGCGCGCCACGCCCGACCGGATTCATCAGCAGCGGCTCGAGCGAACCGCGTTCGCGCTCGCCGGCAGTCATGTCGATGGCGATGGCGGTGCAGCCGGTGACACAGACAATCAGGGAGATGAACGGAATCATGAACAGTATCTGCGCGGCGCGCTGGGCCGGCGTGCCCATGTTGATGTCGCGCACCTCGACCGCGCGGCCGATCAGCGGCGATACGCCGCGCGCGATCAGGCGTTGATTGGTCACTTCCGCGTTGAAACCACGCATCAGCCGGCGCAGCACGCCGATCGACACGTTTCCGGAATCCTGGCGGGTATCGTCGTAGACCAGTTCGACACTGGCGGCGCCGGTGAGGAACTTCTCCTCGAAGTCCTTCGGGATGACCAGCACCGGATCGTGCTTGCCGGTCTTGATCAGGACGCGAAAATCGGGTTTGGGCTCGAGTATCGTGATGTCCTGGCGCGCAAGGAAATTGGTCAATTGCGGGGCATTTTCCTTGCCATGTACATAGACCTCGCGCGCCTCGGCTTTCTTTTCGATGCTCGAAATGAAATAGCTCATCCCGGCCAGCATCACCGGCCCCATGGCGATCGACAGCAGGAAGATCATTGTCGCGGTGCGACGGTCGCGCAAATGGTCGGTCAGTTCCTTCCGGCAAACGGTGAAGAGGGTGGCCCACATCACGCGGCCTCCGTCTGCGCTTCATGCATGTCCGCGAGGACGATGAAGGCATCCTCCAGATTGTCTTTTCCGCTCATCGCCAGCAACTGGCTGGTACTGCCCTGCGCGGTCACGCGTCCCTTCGAAATGATGATGATTTCGTCGCACAATGCCGCCACCTCCTGCATGACATGACTCGAGAACAACACGGTCTGCCCCTCGGCTTTCAGGCGCTTGATCAGCTCGCGCAGGGCGCGGGTGCTCATCACATCGAGACCGTTGGTCGGCTCGTCGAGAATCACATTGCAGGGCTCATGGATGAGCGCGCGGGTAATTGCGACCTTCATGCGCTCACCCTGGGAGAATCCGTCGGTTCGCCGGTCGAGGATAGCACCCATGTCGAGCCAGTCGACGAAGCGCGCCAGGACTCTTTCCGAGCGGGCGGTGTCCATGCCGCGCAACTCGGCGTAGTAACGGATATTTTCGCGCGCCGTCATGCGCGTGTACACGCCGCGCGAATCGGTGAGCATGCCGCAGGCGCGGCGCGCGCCATCGGGGTCGCCGGCAACATCAACGTCGTCAATCTTCACGCTCCCGCCATCGATGGCGATCAGGGTGCCGATCATGCGAATGGTGGTGGTCTTGCCGGCCCCGTTCGGGCCCAGCAACCCGGTGATGGCGCCGCTCTTCGCGGTGAACGAGACACCGTCAACGGCCTTCACGGCTCCGAACTGCTTCTTCAGTTCACGAACCTCTATCATTTGGCGGCTCCTTCCATCACCCGTTTAGGGGAATCCTTCTCCGGACTTACATTGTTGGATTCATCGCGGGCGCGCATCGGCTCAAAGAATATCGGCCGCGGCAATCGTTCCAGGCACTTGCCGTCAAGGCCGGCGACGCTTGCCGCCTCAACGAATTTCTTGATCAGCCGCGGCGCACAGCCGCGCACACTCACCCCGTGGCCGACGTTTTGCGCCACCAGGTGAGCGGCGTTCGCCAGCGATTTTTTCACCTCATCGCCGAACCGCGGCGGCGTGACCGGGTCGAGTCCGCCGCTCAGGATCAGCACCGGCTTGTCCGATTGCACCGGTTGGTCGAAGTCTTTTGCCATTGCGCCGCGCGGCCATTCGCCGCACGCCTTGACGAATTCGCGCACGAACATCCCGCCGAATGGCGCGGGCGCCGGGGGGCTGGATGCCCCGTTGATACGCGGAATATCCTCGGCGCATACCACCGAGAAACGCATACCGGCAAATATTTTTTCTTCGGCGAAATCGCCGAATGTCGAGCTCATTGCCAGCAAGGGGGCAAAGTCACCCTGCTTCGCGCGCGCCAGCGACTCGGGCAACAGCGCCGCCATTTCAGGAACATAGAGTGACGAAAATAGCGCCGCCAGCACGCCGTCGCGGGTGACGGCCCGCTCGCGCACGACACCGGTCAGCGCATCGGGCAATAAAACCTTGCGCGGCTGCCTGTCCAGTGCCGTCAGCAGTTCATCCACCTGTGCTTTCAGGTCGGGGAACCGTTTCGCGCAGGCCGGCTCGGCGGCGCAGGCGCCGATCATCTTTTCGTATGCCGCCGTGGCGTCGCGGGAAAACGTGACCGGCATGGCCAGCGTGGGCGGCACAACCCCATCTAGAACGACGCTGCGTACCTGCTGCGGATAGCGGCGCAGATATTCGAGTGCGGTTCGCGTCCCGTATGAACCGCCCCACAGATTTATCCGTTGGTAGCCCAGGGCGGCGCGCACGTCATCGATGTCGGCCATGGCGATGGTTGTGGTATAGAGAGTGAGGTCGGCGCGTTCCGAAAGCTTGTCGCGGCACGCCCGCAGCAGCGCGCGACTGAGATGGTCGCGTTTGACCGGATCAACCATTTCCGGCCGGTCCGAATCGCCAAACTTGCAGGCGAGTCCATTGGATTTTCCGGTGCCACGCTGGTCAATGAGGACGATATCCCGCTTGGCATTGAGGCCACCCAGGATCATCAGCGCTTCCTTTGCCAGGTCGGTTGCGGCCTGGCCAGGCCCGCCCGCAAACAAAAATACCGGATCGCTTTCCTTGATGCGCGCGGTCGCCGGCAGGACGACGATATTCAGCCCGATCCTGCGGCCCTGCCGGGTCTGGCGGTTTTCGAAAACATCCAGCGTGGCGCATTTGACTTCGCTATCCACATTGGCGATGCGGCACGGTTTCAGCGCCAGCGTCGGTGCGGGCGTGGCGCTCTCGCTGCACGCCGCCAGCACGGCACTTGAAACAATCAGGCCGATCGCAAACGACACGGCGCCAGGGAAATTCTGCATGTCGCAACCACCTTGTTGTGTCGAAACTTGCCGCACCTTATCGGCAACACCGGGCAATGTCAAAAGCGCTGAGACCAAACGCCCGTTCCCGGCGATGAACGCGTGGAAATGCGCCCTATAATTGCCCATGAGTTCATCGTCGGACCCGCCCGGATTTCCCCGCCACGATCCTGCCACCGCCGCATTCTGGGACGTGCGCATCGAAGCCGATTTCATGCCGTGGGACCAGGGGGCGGTGCCTAAATGCCTGGCGGACTATGTTGTCCGCCACCCAGCGCCAAAACACACACTGATACCCGGATGTGGTTCCGCGTACGAGGCGGGACTGTTCCTGCAGGCGAAATGGCCGGTCACGGCCATCGATTTTTCGCCGGCTGCCGTGGCCCACGCACGAAAGAAGATGGGCCCCCTTGGCGTGACGGTGCGCGAGGCGGACTTCTTCGGCGCGGAACTGGCTGTCGAGCGATTTGACGTGATCTACGAACGCGCCTTCCTGTGCGCGCTGCCGGGCAGGTTGCGAACGGCCTGGGCAGAGCGCGTGGCGATGCTCCTGCGGCCGGGAGGGAAACTTATCGGCTTCTTCTATTTCGACGACTCCGCAAAGGGCCCGCCGTTCGGCATCGATGCGGCTGAACTGGACAACCTGCTTTCCGCCAATTTCCAGTTGCTTGAGGAGCGGGTGCCGTCCGATTCGATTGCGGTTTTTTCCGGCAAGGAAAAGTGGCAGGTCTGGCAACGGAACTACGCCACCCCATGATTCCGAAGCCACGCCAGGCAACGCCGCCAACCGTCCTCGGCGGCCTCCTTGCGAAAGCTCGGTCGATAGTCGGCATGGAAAGCGTGGGGAGTATCGGCGTATACGTGAATTGACGATGCGCTGCCGGCTGCCCGCAGTGCCGACTGCATCTTTTCCACTGCCTCCAGCGGAATGCCGGTATCGGCGCCACCGTACAGGCCCAGCACCGGGACGGTCAAGGTCGCGGCAATATCGATCGGGTGCGTCGGTGTCATCGCATTGGCTGGCCGAATCAGTCCGCCATACCACGCCACCCCGGCTTTTAGCGCCGGGTTATGGGCGGCGTACATCCACACAATGCGACCTCCCCAGCAGAAACCACTCACCGCCATCTTGTCGGCGTGCCCGCCATGCGTGATCGCCCAGCGGGCCGCCGCATCGAGATCCGACAGCACCTGGCGGTCAGGGACTTTGCTGACAATTTCGTCGATCAGGCGCGCGATATCAGCAATGGCCGATGCGTCCCCCTGGCGTACATAAAGTTCGGGGGCAATCGCCAGATAGCCGGCCTTCGCGAATCGCCGGCAAACATCGCGGATGTGCTCGTGCACGCCAAAAATTTCCTGGACGACCAGCACCACCGGCAGGCTCGCGCCATTTACGGGCATGGCGCAGTAGGCCGGTATGTCACGATCCCCCGCCGCAATCATGACGTCGCCGGCGAGGAGTCCGGTCGCGTCGGTGACAATTGCCGTCGCCGATGATGGCACGGCGGCTGCCGCAAAACCACCTGACGATGCGGTCATCGCCTGCCTGCCTGAAGGCAGGGCCGTGCCGCGTAAAGATGGCGTAATGTCCGCATGGTCAAAGGCTCCCGGTGATTCCGGCACGAATTATAGGCCTGGCGCGCCCAAGTCATTCCCGGTCGCCCGCGCGGTGTCGGTCCCGCGGCAGCGCGTCTGCGATATGATGGGCCGATGAAGACAATCCTGCTGTCGATCCTCCTGCTGATATCCGCGCCCGGCGTGGCGCTGTCCGGCAATGATTTGCCGCGGGATCGCGACAATCCGCCTGCGCGAACGGACGCGACCGATCCAGTCGCCGATTTACCGGACGGTCGCACCGCGCGCGTCAGCGAGTTGCTCATACAGGCGGTTTCGCTGGTCGGCGTGAAATACCGCCGCGGCGGCGACAGCCTCGATGACGGGTTCGACTGTTCCGGATTCGTGCGTCATGTGTTCGCCGAGTCCCTTTCCCTGTCTTTGCCACGCAGCGCATTCGCGATGAGCAAGCTGGGAAATCCGGTTGACGCACGTGAACTGCTGCCGGGAGATCTGCTGTTTTACAACACCCAGAAGCGGCGCAATTCGCACGTCGCCCTCTACGTGGGCGAGGGCCGCTTCGTGCACGCGCCGTCGCGTGGCAAGCGCGTCGAGATCGTCGCCATGTCCGATGCCTACTGGACAAGGCGCTTCAACGGCGCACGCCGCCTGGTCGAGGCTGACTAGCCTG
>JBDTSU010000102.1:0-10892 GCA_039930965.1 Betaproteobacteria bacterium | reverse complement strand
ATCATGGACACTACCATCATGCTGCCACCGGCACCGGCGGCGCGGCAAAGCGCTTGGCCGCGTCGATATCGACTTCGACGATGCGCGACACGCCAGGTTCATTCATTGTCACACCGACCAGCTGTTCGCCCATTTCCATCGTCACCTTGTTGTGGGTGATGAACAGGAACTGGGTGGATGCCGACATCTTCTTCACGAGATCGCAGAAGCGGTCGGTGTTGGAATCGTCCAGCGGGGCATCGACCTCGTCGAGCAGGCAGAACGGCGCCGGATTCAGGCGGAACAGCGAGAACACCAGCGACAGCGCCGTCAGTGCCTTCTCGCCCCCGGACAGCAGCTGGATGGAGGTGTTCTTCTTGCCGGGCGGTTGCGCGAACACCTGCAGGCCGGCATCGAGGATTTCGTCCCCGGTCAGGCGCAGGTAGGCGTTGCCGCCGCCGAACAAGGTCGGGAACAGCTCCATGAAATTACGATTGACGATGTCGAAAGTGGTCTGCAGCAAATCGCGGGTCTCGCGGTCGATGCGCTTGATCGCCGCTTCCAGCGTCGCCACCGCCTCGTTCAGGTCGGCCGATTGCGCATCGAGGAAGGCCTTGCGTTCCGACGCCTGCTCGAGTTCCGCCAGTGCGGCCAGGTTGACCGCCCCCAGTTCGGCGATAGCGGCGTTCAGTCGATTGATCTCGGCCTGGTAGGCGGTCGAACGGGCCTTCTTTTCGACCAGGTCGGCCAGCTCCTCGATGTTGGCGCCGGACTCGCTGAGCTGACGCGTGTAGTTTTCCTCGTTGATGCGCGCTTCCTGTTCCTTCATGCGCAGTTCGGTGATCTTGTCGCGCAGCGGTTGCAGGCTGTGTTCGATGGCCGACTTGCGTTCCTCAAGTTCCTTCAGCTTGCCGGTAGCCGAATCCATCGCCTCGCGCGCGGCCGCGAGGGCTTTTTCCCTTTCGCCGCGCAGTTCCAGTGCGGCATGCAGGCGCTCGCGGATGTTCCCCTCCTGCAGGTTCTCGAGTTCGGCCGACAGCGCCGCGCGGCTCATGGCCACCACTTCGCCGCGCTTCACCAGTTGCGCGATCATTTCCGACAGCGACTTGATCTTGTCGTGGCAGGAGCGCTCGAAATAATTCGCTTCCTGCGCCGCGCGATCGGCGGCGCCGACGCGCTCGCGGGCATCGGCCAGCGCGCGCTCGGCCGCCTGCTGCGCCTGCTCGAATTCCATCAGCTTGTCGGTCATTTCGGCGATGCGGTTGCCGCCCTCTTCCAGGCGGGCCTGCGCCTCGGCCATTTCGGCGCGTTCCTTTTCGATGTCGGCTTCGATCATCGCCAGTTCCTCGCGTATGGCGCCGCGCCGCGATTCCGCCTGCGCGACCGCCTGCGAAAGCTTCAGCGCTTCCATCTGCAGGGCGTGTTCGCGATTCTTGGTTTCCTGGATGCGGGTGCGCAGGCCGCGTAGCGCTTCCTGGGTGTCGGTCAGCCTCGCCTCGAGATCCTTCTGGGCCGCCTCGAGCGCATGACGTGCGTCGATCTTGCCGGGCAGTTCGGTCTTGAGCGATTCAATTTCGCGCTGGCGTTGCAGCACGCCGTGCAGTTCGGATTGCGGGCCATGGAAAACCAGGCCGTGCTGGCTGTAGAGATGGCCGTTGGCAGTCACCAGCACCGCACCGAAGGGCAGCGTTTTCATGCGCGTGCCGGCGTCGGCTTCATTCTCCAGCACGAACACGTTGGCGAGGCATTCGCGGACAAACGGCAGCACGGCAGCATGGTCGGCGGTGACCCAGTCCGACAGAGGTGTAAATCCCGCGGCCGAGGGCGCGACGCTGGCGCCGTTTTCAAAATACAGCGCGACGCTGCCTGGCGGGGGATCGCCGGCGACGCGGTCGATCATGGCGGTATCGCCGGCCTTGATCGCGTTCAACTTCAATCCCAGCGCCGATTCCAGCGCGTCTTCCCAGCCTTCACGAATCTTGATGGCCTGCCACAGGCGCGGCGCGTTATCGAGCTGGTATTTCGACAGCCACATCGCCAGGCGGTTGTTGTTGTCGAGCCGCGCCTGCTGATTCTGCAGCGCCAGCAGCGCCGCTTCGATGCGCGCCAGCTCGCGCGTGGCATCGCCGATTGCGTCGACCGATTTCTTGCGCTGCGATTCCAGCTCGGCCAGCTGTTTATCGGCATCGGCCATTTTCTCTTCGAGTTGCAGGACCATTTCCTGCACGTCGGCGCGCTCGGCCTCGACCTGCGCCAGCGCATCCGGCTCCGGCACCACCAGGTTCATGTTTTCGGTGGTGAGTCGGTTCTTGCGCTGCTCGAGTTGCGAGAGGAGCTTCAGGGCATTCGACTCGCGCGCTTCCTCGAGTGCCTGTCCCTGCTCGGCGGTGCGCACTTCATTTTCAATGGTCCGGGTGGTGGCGGCGGCTTCCTTCAGCTTGTCTTCAAACACCGGCACGTCGTTGCGCACCACCTCGGCGCGCTCGCGGGCCTCGGCGACGCGGTCGATGCCGCTGGCCAGTTCGCGATGCCACCGTTCCAGTTCAACCGCGGTCGATTCGCGATTGGTCTCGACTTCGCCGATCTGCTGCGCCAGCGCATCGATCTGCGCAGCCAGGCGGCGGCGGTTGTCGCCCAGGTAATTGATCTCCTGCTCGAGTTGCACGACGGTGGTGTTGGCCTCGAACATGCCGGCCTGCGCATTGGTCAGCTGGTCGGTCTCGGTGTAATGGTCCTGGCGGAGCTTGTCGAGTTCGGCCTCGACTTCGCGCAGGCGCGCAGTCTCGCCTTCGAATCCGGTTTCGGTCTTGACGATCTCGTTGGCGTAACGCTGCCTGGACGCCTGCACTTCGCGCTGCCTCGTATAGGCCCACAGGTTTTCATTGAGCTTCAGCTCGGTATTGTGCTCGTGATACGTCGCCGCCACCGCTGCCTGCCCGGTGAGTTTTTCCACTTGTTTGTCAAGCTCGGAAAGAATGTCGCTGACGCGGTTCAGGTTCTCCTTCGAGTCTTCCAGGCGGGCCTCGGTCTCACGGCGCCGTTCGCGGTACTTGGAGACGCCCGCCACTTCCTCCAGGAACACGCGCAATTCCTCCGGCCTGGAGGTGATCACGCGCGAGATCATGCCCTGCTCGATGATCGCGTAGGCGCGCGGGCCCAGGCCGGTGCCGAGAAAAATGTCGGTGATGTCGCGGCGGCGCACATGCTGGCCGTTGATGTAGTAATCGGAATTGCCGTCGCGCGTGAGCACGCGCTTGACCGAGATCTCGCTGTATTGCCCCCACTGGCCGCCGACCCGGCCGAGCGAATTGTCGAACACCAGCTCCACGGCGGCACGTCCGCCGGGCTTGCGATTGGTGGAGCCGTTGAAGATCACGTCTTCCATTTTTTCGCCGCGCAGGTGCTTGGCCGAGGATTCCCCCAGCACCCACCGTACCGCGTCGATGACGTTCGATTTGCCGCAGCCATTGGGACCGACGACGCCGACCAGCTGGCCGGGTACGGAAATAGTGGTGGGGTCGACAAACGATTTGAAACCGGCCAGCTTTATTTGAGTAAGGCGCACTATTGACCCTGTTTTTATGTTTCCTGCGGCTCAAATTGCACAAAACCCGCGCCAACGTCGTTGTTTTACGACCAATGGGCGGGCCTCGTGAAATACAATGTCGATAATTTTAACGTAATGGTTTTCGCAAAACCAACCGAAGGCCAACTAATCGCCATGATGCCTCCCCGCAGAAAAGAATCCACATCAAAAAACGCCGCTAAGTCCGTGAAAAGTCAGGAGCGTGCGCCCTATTTCACCAAACTCGGCAGCGTACCCACGGCGCCCGCATCCAAGTTGCTCGAGGTGTTCCCCAACCCGCAGCCGAAGCGCGATTTCGTGGTGCACATGCAGATCCCGGAATTCACCTGCCTGTGCCCCATTACCGGGCAGCCGGACTTCGCCACCCTGTATCTCGATTACATTCCCGACGCCCATTGCGTGGAACTGAAGAGCCTCAAGCTCTACATCTGGTCGTTTCGCAACGAGGGCAAGTTTCACGAGGCGGTCGCCAACGAAATCCTCGACGAGATTGTCGGCGCCATCGCGCCGCGCTTCGCCCGCCTGACGGCGAAATTCTGGGTGCGCGGCGGCATATTCACCACCGTGGTCGCCGAGCACCGGGCGAAAGGCTGGAAGCCGCAGCCGGCTGTCGATCTGGGCAAATTTGCCGACGAAAGCAGCGTGACCGAGCGCGGCTAATCCCAATACGGTTCGCTCGACAAGCCGTTGGTACCGAGATGCCATGATCGCCGACCGGTCAACCCCGCCGACGAACACGGGGCGAACGGGAATTTATCGTACGTGAACCGTGTCGCCGCGCCCCCTTTTAACTTGACTAAGGCCATGGACTAAGTCACAATTTACCTTGGCAAACGGGAGGGTAAGTCCAATGCTCGTCAACGTTCACGAAGCAAAAACGCATTTTTCCAAGCTGCTGGAGCAGGCGCACGCCGGGCAGGAAATCATCCTGGCGAAAGCGGGCAAGCCGTATGCACGCATGGTGCCGCTCGAGCCCGAGGCGCCCAAACGGCAGCGCGGACGCGTGAAGGGCATCATCGACAAGGCATTCTTCGATCCGCTCCCCGAGGAAGAGCTTGACGCGTGGGAAGCGCGTTGAAGCTCCTGCTCGACACGCACACCTTGCTGTGGTGGTGGAAGGATGATCCGCGTCTTTCAAAACGCGCGGCCAAGGCCATCGCCGATGAAGCCAATATCGTGCTCGTCAGCGCGGCGAGCGCCTGGGAGATCGCGACCAAACACCGCATCGGCAAACTGCCTGGCGCCGAAATCGCCGTCCGCGATTTCAACGAGCTTATCGTCATCGACGGATTTGGCCATCTTGCCATCTCCTATCAACATGCCATCAAGGCCGGCGGGTTTGACATGGAGCATCGCGACCCATTTGACCGCATGCTCGCCGCACAATCAATCATCGAAGGCGCCACCCTTGTCACCAACGATGCGGCATTGAAATTGTTTCGCGCCAAGTGCTTTTGGTAGGGGCGCGCAGCATCGTGCTGCAATTCACCCCTCGCGGACCCGCGTACCCATGTGGCCTTGCGTACATCTCGTCCAGCGGCTGCCGGACTTAAGCATAATTGGCTGCAAAGTGATCAGGCCGGGATCGGCAAGTTGGCGTGCAATCAGTGGACGCCGCCTGCCGAATTCACCAAATCAAGACGGCAAGACACGGCGCGACTCGGCCCAGGTTGCGACCATGCCGGCGGTAACGATCATCGCGCCGCCCAGCCAATCCTGCACCTGCGCGACCTCGCCCGCCAGGTAGTGCGCGGCGATCGCGGCGACAATCAGTTCAAACAGCATGATGACGGCCGCGTAGTTCGCGCTCAGGTGGGTCAATCCAAACTGCAGCGCAACGCTGGTCGCGATCAGCGTGACCCCGACCACCGCCAGCAGCAGGTAGTGCGCGCCCGCCAACGCCGGCCGCATCGCCGGCGCGGGCACAATCAGCAATACCACCGGCAGCGCCACGATCAGTACGCCGATGCAGCCGGCCAGCGCTTTGGCTTCGGGCGAAACCTGCCCCGCGCCTTTCACCAGCACATTGCAGAGCGCGAAGCTGAAGCCGGCCGCCAGGCCCAGCCATTCATAGGGATTGCGCGGCGCCGGCATGCCGAGTTCCGGCCGCCACATCATGATCAGCGCGCCGCTTAAGGCCACCCCCATCACCGCATAGCCCGCGCCCGTCAGCCGTTCGCGCAGGATCAGGCGCGCGAGCGGCACCGTCCACAGCGGGGCGAGATAGAACAACAGCACAATGCGCACCACCTCCGCCTGCATGATGGCCACCAGGTAGGACACGTTGGTGAGGCCCGCCGCCAGTCCGATGCCCAGCAGCCACCCGGCGTGGCGCGGAAACTCGCGCCAGGCACGGAAGAACACCGCGCCACCGACCGCGACCGCAACCCCATACGTGTATAACGTTGCCAATGGCGAGGGCATGCCGGCCGCTTCGATCACGCGAAACGGATACCAGAGTATTCCCCACGACGTAGCGCCGAGCAGGATGGCCAGAACCGGCAATGCCGGGGAGGATCGGGATTTCAAACGGGGCGACCCTTTATAATGGCGCCAGTGGCGACGTGTCGCCTGACGCGACACCGGGCGAGGCGCGAATTCTATCAGCCTGCCGCATTCTGCCTTGGCCGACTTTTCCTTTAGCTGTTTTTCTTTTAGCCGCGTTTCCCATTACCTGAATCGCCCACTAGCCGACACCTCCCCGCATGTCCGACCCGCTCACATTCACCGGCGAACGCTTCGTCCCCGGCGCCGCCGACGCCAAAGGCGAGATGTGGTACGAGCATTGGCATCGCTATCACTATGTGCTGGCGCTGGTACATGGAAAACAGGTGCTGGATGTCGCCTGCGGCGAAGGCTACGGCAGCGCGCTGATGAGCCGGCGCGCGGCCCAGGTGCACGGCGTGGACCTGTCCGCGGAGGCGATTGAGCATGCACGCCGGGCATACGCCGGCCGGCCCAACCTGCAACTGACCGAGGCGTCGTGCACGCACTTGCCGTTCGAGGCGGCGAGCTTCGACGTGGTCGTCTCATTCGAGACCATCGAGCACATTCGCGAACAGGCGGAATTCCTCGACGAGATCCGGCGCGTGCTCAAGGCCGATGGGGTATTGATCCTCTCCAGCCCGAACAAAGCCGAATACGCTGACAAGCGCGGGTTCAATAACGCGTTTCACGTCAAGGAGCTCTATCGCCCCGAACTGGAAGCGCTGCTGGCGCCGCGCTTCGCTCACACGCGCTGGCTTTCGCAGCGCAACGCGTTTGTTTCGCTGATTGCACCGGAGGCGCCGGAACCGACCGGCGGCGAATCGCTTACGGTGTCGCAGTCCGCCGCCGACCAGCCCGCCGCCGCCTTGCCGGCGTTATATGAGCTGGTGGTGGCCGGCAACGACGCCGCCGCGCTTGCCGCGTTGCCCCTGCGTGTGTCCGTGTTCAGCGATGCCGAAGAATGGGCCTATGGCGATTACCGTAACACTTACCAGAAGTACGTGAAGAGCGCGCATCGCGAAATGGATTTGCAGGCACACTGCGATGCCCTGACGGCACAGCTTGAGGCGCTGCGCACCGGCAACGCCGCAATCGCCGCAGGCGGCGGCATCGCTGCGCCGGCAGAGTCGTGGCTGGTACGCACGATCAAACGGCTTTCCCGCTGACCCGCGACCTCCGGCGGGTTTCTTTCCCCTCACCTCCACCAACGGCACACCATGAATCTCGACGCACTGAAAGCTACCATCGAACAGGCCTGGGAAACCCGCGCCGGCCTCACCCCGCAGTCGGGCGATCCGGCCATCAAGGCCGCCGTCAACGAAGTACTGGCGCATCTCGACGCGGGCACACTACGGGTTGCTGAAAAAATCAACGCCGAATGGGTCACCCACCAGTGGCTGAAGAAGGCCGTGCTGCTGTCATTCCGGCTGGAGGACAACCGCCTCATCCGCGCGACGCCGCAAAAGGAGCATCGCGAGGTCGCCTTTCCGCAGTTCTACGACAAGGTTCCCACCAAGTTCGAGCACTACACCGAGGACGATTTCCGGGCCGGCGGCTTTCGCGTCGTGCCGCCGGCGGTGGCGCGGCGCGGTGCGTTCATCGGCAAGGGCGCGGTACTGATGCCTTCCTACGTCAACATCGGCGCCTACGTGGACGAGGGCACCATGGTCGATACCTGGGCCACGGTCGGATCGTGCGCGCAGATCGGCAAGCATGTGCACCTGTCCGGCGGCGTCGGCATCGGCGGCGTGCTGGAACCGCTGCAGGCCAATCCGACCATCATCGAGGATGCTTGTTTTATCGGCGCGCGTTCGGAAGTGGTCGAGGGCGTGATCGTCGGCGAAGGCTCGGTGATTTCGATGGGGGTCTTCATCGGCCAGTCGACCAAGATCTATAACCGCGATACCGGCGAAATCAGCTACGGCCGGGTGCCGCCTTACTCCGTGGTGGTGTCGGGAAGCTTGCCGTCCGCCGACGGGCGGTATAGTCTCTATTGTGCAGTAATCGTGAAGCAGGTGGATGCGCAAACCAGGGCCAAGACCAGCATCAATGATTTGCTTCGTTGACAGGCGAGCAGGGGAGAAAAAGCATGTCCGTATTACTCAAGTTGTTCGAGTTGATGGCGCAGAAGAACGCGTCCGATATTTTCGTTTCCGCCGGTTCGCCGATCACCATCAAGATCAACGGCAATGCGGTGCCGGTCAATCCGCAGGTCATGAACGGCGACGATACCAAGAAGCTGTTCTACGAGATCCTGCAGCCGCACCAGATCGAGCGCTTCGAAAAGGAACTTGAGCTGAACCTGTCGAAGCCGATGCCGGGAATCGGCAATTTCCGTATAAACATGATGTGGCAAAAAGGCTCGGTGGCGGGCGTAGTGCGCTATATCAGCAGCAATATCCCGTCCATCGATTCCCTGCTGGTGCCGAATGTGCTGAAGCAGGTGGTGATGGAAAAGCGCGGGCTGATCCTGGTGGTCGGCGCGACCGGGTCCGGCAAGTCCACGACCCTGGCGGCGATGCTGGATTTCCGCAACCAGATGCGCGCCGGCCATATCCTGACATTCGAAGATCCGATCGAATTCATTTTCACGCCGAAGAAATCGATCATCAACCAGCGCGAGATCGGCAACGATTCGCACAGTTTTCACGAGGCCATGCGCAACGCCATGCGCCAGGCCCCTGATGCCATCCTGGTCGGCGAGATCCGCGACATCGAGACCATGAAGAGCGCGATGATGTACGCGTTGTCCGGGCACCTGTGCCTCGCCACGCTGCACGCCAACAACAGCTATCACGCGCTCAACCGCATCATCAACTTCTTCCCGCTCGACCAGCGCGCCATCCTGTTGTCCGACCTGGGCGTCTCGCTGAAGTGCATCATCTCCCAGCGCCTGGTGAAGAATCTCGAAGGCACCCGCACCGCCGCCGTCGAAGTGCTGATGAACACCACCAACATCGCGGAATTGATTTCCGAGGGCAAGGTCGGCGAGATCAAGGAAGCGATGGAAAAGTCGTTGACCCCCGGCTCACAGACCTTCGAGCAGGATTTGTTCCGCCTGATCCGCACGGAAAAGATTTCGGTCGAGGAAGGACTCACCAACGCGGACTCGTCCACCAACCTGTCGCTGCTGATCGGCAACTCAGGAATGATCCCGGTGTACAAGGATGGCGTGGCGCCGCCGCCCAAGCCGGGTAGCGGCCCGAGCTTTGGGGAATTCAAGATCAGTTAGGGAAGCTCTGATTAAGTCCTTCGACAGGCTCAGAGCCTGCCCTCGCATGCTTGAAGCGGGGGACGAACGGTGACTATTTAATTCCGTTCGTGGTACGTGAGGCAGGGTTTCGTCGCGCATGCGCGACGCTGCCGAGCGCCAGAGCCCAATGCAGTGGGCGAAGGCTTGTCGAACCACATCCAAATTAGACTTGATCAGAGTTTCCCTAGGCGCTATTCTCCACCGCCGAAAGTTTGAACCACAGAGAAAAACCGTTTGGGTCTTCTCCGTGGTCTAAGTGGTCTCCGTGGTTCAAATCTGTTCGAGCCGCAGTAACAAAACCGGCAAGTCAATCGACCCGCGCCCCCGACGCCTTTACGATCTTCGCCCATTTGTCGATTTCCGCCTTGATGAATGCGGCGAACTGCTCGGGCGTATTGCCGACCGGATCGGCGCCCTGCGCGGCGAGCCGCTCGCGCATTTCGGGCGATGCCAGCGCCTTGACCGACGCCGCATTGAGTTTGGCCACGATGTCTTTCGGTGTGCCGGCCGGCGCCAGCAGGCCGAACCAGGAGGTGGCATTGAATCCCTTCAGGCCTTCTTCATCCATCGTCGGCACGTCGGGCAGCGCGGCCGAACGCGTCAAGCTGGTCACCGCGAGCGCGCGCAGCTTCCCCGCTTTGACGTGCGGCAGCGACACCGGCATGTTGTCGAACATCAACTGCACTTGCCCTCCGAGCAAATCGGCGACGGCGGGCGAACTGCCTTTGTATGGCACGTGCACGATGTCCACACCCGCCATCTGTTTGTAGAGTTCGGCGGCTAGATGAATTGACGTGCCGTTGCCGCTGGAGGCCACGTTCAGCTTGCCCGGCTGCGCCTTCGCCAACGCCGTCAGTTCACCGACCGTTTTCGCGTTCACCGAGGGATGCACTACCAGCAAGTTCGGCACGCCGGCCACCAGCACCACCGGCTCGAAATCCTTCACCGCATCGTAGGGCATCTTGGCATAGAGGCTCATGTTGATGGCGTGGGTGCCGACGGTACCCATGATGAGTGTGTATCCATCAGCCGGAGACTTCGCCACCAGATCGGCGCCGGCATTGCCGCCGGCGCCGGGTTTGTTCTCGATGATGACGCTCTGGTTCCAGGCTTTTTGCAGTTCAAAACCGATGGCGCGCGCGAGGATATCGGTCGCGCCGCCGGGCGGAAACGGCACCACGATCTTGATGGGTTTGTTCGGATAATTCGCCGCGCCCTGGGCGCCGGCATGAAGCCCGGTCAATGCGGCGGCAGCGGCTGCGACGGCCAACAACAATCGTGCGATGCGTTTCATTGATTTCTCCTCGGTGATTTATTCTGGTCCGCCTGGGGCGGTACTCGTTCTACCTTTGCGGCGCGCTGACGTTTGTCGCCTCGTTCCTGGCGGCTTGCGGCACGGTGCAACTCCCCCCCTTTGCAGAAAGGGCGAAAGAGGGAATTTCGATCCTCCTGGCGGTGACCGCTGCAAATCTCTCTCAATCTCTCTTTCGGAAAGGCAGATCTGCCTGACCACGCCTGGGCACCTAACCTGGAAACGAGGATTCCAACAAACCCAAAGGATAGAGGCAAATGCCGTGCAGGTAAATC
>JBDTSU010000101.1:0-10923 GCA_039930965.1 Betaproteobacteria bacterium | reverse complement strand
CGGAAGGATTGCGGGAATGGCAGTTCGCGATACGCGACATGAACGATCAGCAATTGTTGTCGGCCGCGGAACTGGCGCGCGCTGCTTCGGTGCCGGACCGCGCCATCAGTACCGCCGAACGAACGATGTTGCTGCATGATTTTTCGCAGCGATTTCCTATGCCGTATCGTCACGACCTGCAGGCGCAGGCAAAGGTACAGGGACTCGACGCGTCCTGGGTATATGGCCTGATACGCCAGGAGAGCCGGTTCATGGCCGACGCCAAATCACGAGTCGGCGCGGCAGGCCTCATGCAATTAATGCCGGCCACCGCCCGGTGGGCGGCAAAACAAGTTGGCATGTCCGCGTTCTCACCGGGGCGGGTCGCCGACATTCCGGTCAATCTCGCCCTCGGCTCTTACTATCTCAAGCACGTGCTCGACGATCTCGGCCATCCAGTGCTGGCCACTGCCGGCTATAACGCCGGCCCCGGTCGCGCGCGCCGCTGGCGGGCCGACCAGGCGCTCGAAGGCGCCATTTACGCCGAGTCGATACCGTTTACCGAAACCCGCGACTACGTGAAAAAAGTCATGGCCAATGCGTGGTTCTATGCGCATCAGGCGGGTGCCGCCAATATCAGCCTCAAACGCATGCTTGGCACGGTTCCGGGGAAGCTCGACAGTCAATCCGGCATGAGCAGCCTGATCAGCGCCATGGTGCCGGTAGCGGCCATGTCGGCACAATGAAAATGTTTCTATCCTGAAGGGAAATTTCCAGGGGCCCCGTCATGCCCGCGCACACGGGATTTCACTTTTCGTCTTACGCGTGATGTGCGTGGATAAATGGATCCCGCAGGCGCGAGGATGACAGGTCAGGTTGTTGAGGTTTCGGGGCGTTTCCAAAAGGAAAACTCCAGCATTGGCGCGGCTTCTCGCGGCAAAATGTCCTGAAAGCCGCGACAGTGCTGGTGATTGGCGATTTTTCGTGGCGCGCCGACATGCGCCAGCGGGACTTCTAACGGTTTTGGCCTTGCCCATAAGCCGCCACACAATAACGCCGCCGGAGGCGGGGAAAAGACGTCATGAAAATGGAAAAAGTGTTGCTGGTGGGCGGAAGCGGATTTCTGGGCGCGTCCATTGCCGAACAACTGACCCGCAGGGGAATGCAGGTCACGGTGCCGACCCGCCTCCAGGATCGCGCAAAACACCTGCTGGTATTGCCGACCGTCCAGATCGTGCAAGCGGATATTCACGATAACGACCGGCTCGCCGAACTGGTCTGCGGCCACGACGCGGTAATCAATCTCGTCGGCGTATTGCACGGTGACTTTGAGCGCGAGCATGTGCTGTTGCCCAGGCAGATTGCCGAGGCCTGCGTGAACACCGGGACCCTGCGCCTGATCCAGATAAGCGCGCTGAATGCGAGCATCACCGGTCCCAGCCTTTACCTGCAATCGAAGGACCGCGGCGAAGCGGCCGTACTGGAGGTGGCCAAACGGCACCCGGCGCTTGCCGTCACCATCTTCCGGCCCTCGGTCATTTTCGGCGAGCAGGACCGATTCTTGAACATGTTTGCCGCGCTCGTCCGGTTGGCGCCGGTCGTGCCGTTGGGTTCGCCCGAAGCACGATTCCAGCCCGTCTGGGTCGAGGACGTCGCGCGCGCGGTGGTGCAATGCCTGTCGATGCGAGAGAGCTTCGGTCACACCTATCCGCTGGTCGGGCCGCACGTCTATACGTTGCACGAACTGCTGGCCTACGTCATGCATTTGACCGGTCATTCCCGTCCGATCATCGGCCTCGGTGCGGGTTTGTCGGCGTTGCAGGCAGCGGTATTCGAACACCTGCCCGGCAAGTTGATCACCCGTGATAATGTTCGGTCGATGAGCATGCCCAATATCTCGAGCGAGGGTTTTCCGGCCCTGTTTGGCGCGGCACATGCCATGGAAGCAATCGTTCCGGGCTACCTGCAGGCCGACGCCCGCACCATTGCCGGCCGGCCGCGCTACAACCGGTTGCGCCTTCGCGCGGGCCGCAGCCATTGACCGCTAATGCCATGTCTGCAATTTCGTCAACCTCGCCCAATACGTTCACGCTGGTCATCGGCAACAAGAACTATTCCTCGTGGTCGATGCGTCCATGGGTGCTGCTGAAACAGTTCGCGATACCGTTCGAGGAAGTCATGCTCAAGTTCCATAGCGCGGAATGGGACGCGCACATCGCGCGGCTGTCGCCCTCGCGGCTGGTGCCGGTGCTGTGGGACGGGGTACCCGGCAATGAAGCGTCGACGTGCATCTGGGATACGCTGGCGATCGCGGAATATGTCGCCGAACGCATGCCCGGCCTGCCCATCTGGCCGCGCGACCGGAGAGCACGCGCGCGTGCCCGCTCCCTCGCCGCGGAAATGCATGCGGGCTTCAGGAGCCTGCGTGCCGCGATGCCGATGAATATTCGCAATCAGCATCCCGGCAAAGGACATACCGCCGAGGCGATCCAGGATATCGCGCGCATTGAAACGATCTGGCGCGAGGCGCGGCGCGATTTTGCGGGCGGTGCCGGCGGTGGCGCCTTCCTGTTTGGTGAGTTTTCCGCCGCCGACGCCATGTTCGCGCCGGTGGTGATGCGCTTCAACACCTACCATCCGCCGCTGGCCGATGACACGCGCGCCTATTGCGAAGCCGTGACGCGCGCGCCGGCGGTGGCCGCGTGGATTGCCGCCGCCCTGCTCGAAACGGAATTCGTCGCGGACGACGAACCGTATTGCCCCGCACCCGCTCAATAGGCGCCGGCCGATGAAGATTTATGCCGTCGGCGGCAGCGTTCGCGACGAATTGCTGGGGCTTGCCGTTCAGGACCGTGACTATGTCGTGGTCGGCGCCACGCCCGAGGAAATGCTTGCCGCCGGGTACCGGCCGGTCGGCGCCGATTTCCCGGTATTCCTGCATCCGCGGACCCACGCCGAATACGCCCTCGCGCGCACCGAGCGCAAGACCGCGCCCGGCTACCGGGGCTTCGTTTTTCACACCGCGCCGGACGTGACGCTCGAGGACGACCTGCGCCGGCGCGACCTGACCATCAACGCCATCGCCCGCGGCGCAGACGGTGACTTGATCGACCCTTACGGCGGCGCCGCCGACCTGAAGGCAGGACTGCTCCGGCATGTCGGCGAATCGTTTGCCGAGGACCCGGTGCGGGTGCTGCGCGCGGCCCGCTTCGCCGCGCGTTTTGCCTCCCGCGGGTTCCAGGTCGCGCCGGAAACAATGGCGCTGATGACAGCGATGGTCGATGCCGGCGAGGTCGATCACCTGGTGCCCGAGCGCATCTGGCAGGAACTCGCCAAGGGCCTGATGGAGGAGACGCCGTCAAGAATGTTCGATGTGTTGCGCGACTGCGGCGCGCTGGCGCGCCTGCTGCCGGAGGTCGATCGATTGTTTGGGGTGCCGCAACCGGCAAAATCGCATCCTGAAATCGACACCGGCGTGCACGTCATGATGGTGCTCGATTATGCCGCGTCACGAAATCAGCCATTGCCGATTCGCTTCGCAGCACTTGGACACGACCTCGGCAAGGGCCTCACGCCGAAACAGCAGTGGCCGCGACATCCCGGCCACGAAGAAGTCAGCGTGCAGCTGGTGCAGGATATTTGCGATCGATTGCGCATCCCGGGCGAATGCCGCGATCTGGCGCGACTGGTGGCGCGCTGGCATGGCGACGCCCATGCCGCACTCGGGCTGGGCGCCGATCGCCTGCTGGCGATGCTGGACGGCACCGACGCGCTGCGCCGACCCGCGCGCTTCCGCGATTTCGTCGAGGCCTGTGCCTGCGATCATCACGGCCGCCTCGGATTTACCAACGTACCCTATCCGCCAGGGAAATTCCTGCTGGCAGCCCTGTCGCGCCTGCAAACAGTCGATTTCGGCGGCATCGCCGAGGCCAACGCACACGACATCGCCGGCGCAATCAGCCGCGCCAAGATTGATCACCTGCAACGATTCATTGAAAGGAACACAGCATGACGAATGCCATCCGTATTCACGAGCACGGCGGTCCGGACGTTTTGAAATGGGAGGCCGTGGAAGTGGGCGCGCCGGGCGAGAAGGAAGTCCGCATCCGCCACACCGCCATCGGCCTGAATTACATCGACACATATCATCGTTCCGGCCTGTACAAGATTCCCCTGCCGACCGTGCTCGGCCGCGAAGGCGCCGGCGTGATTGAGGCGGTGGGAGCGGCGGTCACCGCTTTCAAGGCCGGGGACCGCGTGGCCTACGGCGCGGCGCCGATCGGCGCGTACTGCGAAGCGCGGCTGATACCCGCGGATCGCGTGGTCCTCATCCCCGCCAATGTGTCTGACCGGCAGGCCGCCTCGATCATGCTCAAGGGCATGACCGCGCAATACCTGTTGCGGCGAACCTATGCCGTCCAGGCGGGCGACACGGTGCTGGTCCAGGCTGCTGCCGGAGGCGTGGGACTGATTCTCTGTCAGTGGGCCCGGCACCTCGGTGCGACGGTCATCGGCACGGTCGGCAGCGACGAAAAGGGTGAGCTGGCGAAAGCCCACGGCTGCGACCATGTCATCAACTATTCGCGCGAGGATTTCGCGGCCCGTGTGGCGGAAATCACCGGCGGCAGGAAATGCGCGGCGGTATATGACGGCGTCGGCAAGGATACCTTCCTCAAATCGCTCGATTGCCTGCGTCCGCGCGGGGTCATGGCGTCTTTCGGCAATGCCTCGGGCAAGGTGGAACCCTTCGATCTCGGCATTCTTGCGGCAAAGGGTTCGCTGTACGTCACGCGGCCGACGCTGGACACGCATGTCGCGACCCGCGCGGACCTCGTCGCCACGGCCGACGACTTGTTCGATGTGGTCGGACGCGGCATTGTGAAAGTCGAGATCAACCAGACCTATGCACTGAAGGATACGGCCCAGGCGCATCGCGACCTCGAAGCACGCAAGACCACCGGCTCGACGGTGCTGCTGCCCTAACCGGCCCCGCGGACAGCGCGTTTCTGTTGGCGTAAGGCGAACCACGGCGGCCGGACGCGATATGCCATGCATTCCGGCTCACCTGGCGTGTTCGCAATCCGGTCGCGGGATCGCATGCGAAGGCCCCCGTCGACGCATCCCACAATCAAGGGATATACGACGCACGCCGGTTGGAGGGTAATATCGCTGTCTGCCGATGCTCGACATCTTGCCCAGAAAGCGCAATGACCAAATTCCTAGCGGGTGCATGTTGGCCCGCGTATTGATTGTCGAAGACGATTCGGCGTTTCGCGCCCGCTACGCGGAAATGCTGGCGCGCGACCCGGCTTTCGACGTCATCGCCAGCGTCGGCACCGCCGGGGAGGGTCTCGCCATGCTCGACTTGCGCAAGCCCGACGTGCTGCTGCTCGACATCGGCCTGCCGGACATCAGCGGCATCGAGGTGATCCGCCACGCCAGCCAGACATTGCCGAAATGCGAATGCATGGTGGTGACCGTGTTCGGCGATGAAGAACATGTACTGGCCTCGATCGAGGCCGGCGCCTCCGGCTACCTGCTGAAGGATGCGTCGCCGGAAAATTTCCTGGCCGGGATACGCGAATTGATCAATGGCGGCTCACCCATCAGCCCGATCATTGCCAGGCGCCTGCTAAAGCGTTTCCAGGCCGAAAATGTCGGCAACGCGGTGGAAGACCTGGCCGACAAAGCCGGCGACGTCGCGCTGTCGCAGCGCGAAAAGGAGATTCTCCTGCTCGCCTCCAAGGGCTTCAACTACCCGGAAATGGGTAAACTCATGGGCATCTCGCCTCATACCGTCACCAGCCATGTCAAGAAAATCTACCGCAAGCTCGCGGTGCATTCGCGCGGCGAGGCGGTATTCGAGGCAAATCGCATGGGGCTCATTCGCACGCTTTGATAAATCGCCATTCATGCAGGTAATGGCGTCGGCGCACGCGCGCATGCCGCGCGGTTTCGTCACGATATTTGCGGCCGTCGCGATGCTCACGGCGGTACCGGCATGGGCCCAATCCGCCAATGCGGCAGAGGCAGCTGTCGCAGAATTCAGTCGCGCCGAGTTTGTGCATATTGCCAGCCGGAAGCCGGCATCATCGCCACCGCCCCCGCAATCGGCCCACTGGCAGGAAGTCGCATTGCCGGACAGCTGGCGCAAGGCCGATCGCCCGCGCACCAATCATGGCTGGTACCGGCTCTCGTTCACCATCGACGCACAACGAAATACGCCGCGCGCGATCTATATTCCCCGCATCACCAACAATGTAGAGCTGTTCCTGAACGGCGCGTCCTTCGCGGTCAGCGGGCGGCTCGGCGAGGACCCGGAAGCATCGTGGAACGTTACCCAGTATTACCACTTGCCGGCGGGACTGCTGCGGCCCGGCCGCAATGAGCTGCTGATCCGCCTCCATCCGGACGGCGCTTCGCGCGCCGGACTCTCGCGGGTTTACGTCGGCGACGCGGCACTGCTCGGCGAACAGTACGAGTCGCGCCACTTCATCCAGACGCTGGCGCCGCAATTCATCACCGGCCTGCTCGGCCTGGTGGCCCTGTTCTCGCTGTCGATCTGGTGGAAACGGCGCAATGAATCCATGTTCGGTTTCTTCGCGCTGATGCTGATGGTGGCCATCGTGCGCCTGGTTCACTATTACCTGCGGGACGAACACTTGTGGCTGGCGCTGCTGACCGTGCCGTCGATCTGCTGGCTGACGGTGCTGCAGGTGCAGTTCGCATTGCGGTTTGCCGGGCAGCCGATGCCGCGATTCGAGAAGGCACTCATCGCCTTTGCTGCCGTCTCCACCATCGCCCTGTTTGCGGCCGCGGCAATCGGCTGGTACGGGCCGGTCACCTTGCTCGTATATTCGGTGTTTGCCGTACTATCGCTGGTGATCCTCGTCGTGCTGTCGAAGAGCCTGTTGCGCAACGCGACTGTCGAAAACATACTCATGCTCAGCGCCATTGCAATCAACGTGGCGCTGGGCATGCACGATTTCTTCAACTACCAGGAATGGCTGGGATTCGACAGCCTTTACCTGCTGCCGCTGGGCCTGCCGCTACTGATGCTGGCGGTCGCGGCGCTGCTGGTAAAACGTTTTGTGGGCACGCTCGGCGGCTACGAAAAGCTCAACTCGGAACTGGTACACCTGGTCGCCGATCGCGAGCGCGAACTGACACTCAGCTACGAAACACTGCGCAACCTCGATCAGCAGCGCGCGACGGCCGAGGAGCGGCAGCGATTGATGCGCGACATGCACGACGGCATCGGCTCGCACCTGATGTCGACGCTCGCGCTGGCGCGCATGGGTACGCTGTCGCAACACGACATGCAGGAAATCCTCGCCGACTGCATCGACGAACTCAAGATCACCATCGATTCGCTGGAGCCGGTCGAAAGCGACCTGCTGGTCGTGCTCGGCAATTTGCGCTACCGGCTGGAGCCGCGACTGAATCTTGCCGGCATTGAACTGGAGTGGGCGGTGAACGATCTGCCGCCGCTTGCGTACCTGGACCCCGAGAATACCCGCAGCATTCTGCGCATTGTGCAAGAGGCATTCACCAATACCCTCAAACACGCCCACGCGAAGCGCATCACGCTGTCGACCGGCGTGGACTACAATAATGCCCGGGTCTGGGTGCGGTTGACCGACGACGGCGTCGGGTTCAATCCCGGGTCAAAATCGGGCCGGGGCGTGGAGAACATGAGGGGCCGCGCGGTAAAGCTCAACGGCCAAGTGGACGTGACGCCCCTGAAAGGTGGCGGGACCTGCGTGAATTTGTACTTGCCGCTGGCGAAATTGAGTTGACAGTGATTGACCGGTAGCAGGTTGCCAAACGGAATTACCCTCAACGACCGCGGGTGTGAAGCCGGTGCGTCGCAACACGATGGCTTCCCGCCCCCGGGGGTCACGAGGTGCTGGTTGCGCGGATCGCGGGTTTGCGTCCGGGTACTTGAGGCGCGGCATGCGCGCTCACCATCCGTCCCCGCGCCGCCGGGCTCGCCAAAGCCGCTGGTTCGCGATGAGGCGTTCCCCCGCTTCCGGCAGTGTTGGCTTGCGCCGCGAGCGCGAGTTTGCGCACCTGCGCGATATCATCGTCGCTGAACGGACCGTTGACACCCGAGATCGCCGCCAGTTTCATGCCGTGCTTCAGCCCCAGTTGATAGATCTCGCGCACTTTCTCCCACTCGATTGCGCGGCCGACGGTGAAGTTCTCGAAGCGTCCCTCCAGTGCCAGCACGATGGTCTCGGCCAGGCAGGCGTAGGCCACACCCTTCGGCAGGCCGATATTTTTCATCTTCACCTTGCCCGGCAGCAGGATTTCACCGGACTCAATCACCAGCACGTCGGGGCGGCGGGCCACTTGTTCGGGAGGCAGGTCGAGCGGGCGCGCCACGTCGGTAATCACGCAGCCGGGCTTGACCTTCATGATGTCGAGCACCTTCTTGCCCGCGCCCGAGGTAGCGGTCACGATCATGTCCATCGCGGCGATGTGCGTGTCGGCCTTGGCGGACAGCACCACTTTCGCATCGGGCGTTTCCTGAAGGATCGATTCCTTCAATGCCAGCAGCTTGGCGGTCTCTGGCGAGACCAGCGTCACTTCCTCGGCGGCGCGCACCAGGAGCCGCGAGCACGCCGCGCCGATGGCGCCGGTGGCGCCGACGACCATGGCCTTGAATTTCACGCGCTCCTTCCCGCGCGGCGGCGCGATCAACCGCAAACGCAGCAACGCATCGTGCGCGGCCCACAAGGCCCCCGAGGCGCTGTAACTGTTACCGGTGGTGATCGGCAGCGGCGCGCGCCGCGCCACCGTGACGCCGGCATCGCCGACGACTTTCGTGAATGCGCCGAGACCCATAATCTGCGCGCCCAGGCGGCGAGCCATCTTGGCGGCATCGAGCAATCGGCGATAGGTGAACTCGGGACTGTGGTTCATGATCTCGCGCGGCGTGCCGCCCACCGAGATCAGCCAGCCTTCGGCTTCGACGCCGGTCGGCGAGCGGATGCCTTCGACTCTCGAATAGACGAACGGTGGCGCGTAAGCCATCACCTTTTCCAGCGAGTCCATCAGCAGCGGCGGTGAGACCCGCGACAGCATTTCGATCGGCTTGATCTTCTTGAAATACTCCTGCGACAGCGGATGGATCACGAAGGCGAAACGGTTGACCCGCTTTGTGCCGTTGGGATAGAGAATGCGCGGTTGGATGTCCAGCGAGGTGATGATCTCAAGGTAGTCATCCTCAAGGATGTCGTCGGCATCCTTGCCGGTGGCGGCGACGATCATCGCGTCGAGCAGGTTGGGGCCGAGCACGTGGCCATGCAAGACCGGCGAGCCGTCGATCACCATGTGCACGCCCTTGTCGCGGAAGCGCGCCAGCCGTTCGTCGTTGACGGTGGAGGTGATGATGGTCTTGCCGGCCAGTTCCTCGATGCCGAAGTCGTCTAGCTCGTGCACCGGCGCCACCACCACGGTCGCCGATTGCAGCGCCTTGCGCAGCACGTAATGCGTCCATTGCTTCAACAGGCCGGTCGGAATCAGCTCCGGCGACACCCAGCCGGACACATAGTGCGCGCCGGTCGCATACAGGTCGAGGCTGTCCAGCGACGTCAGCAGCTTGGGCACGCCCAGTTGCTGCAGCGGATCGGCGAATTGCAGGTTTTCGGTGAACTCGGACATCGACGCCGCCAGCTTACGGTTGGCCATGCCGGAAAAAAACAGTACCTTGGTGTTGTCGAAGTAATGCGACAGTTTTATCTGGGTGTGACGCACCGCCCATTCAAGGAAAATCTCGCCCAGGCACGCGCCGCTCGTGACGGGCGCGTGCCTGGCGATGTGTTGCAGCCGGTCGGCATCGTCCTCGACGGCACGGTCCGCGCTGACACGATCGCTGTCTTTCACCAGGCCAAGGCCGATGGCGTCGGCGCGCTTGTCCCAGTAGCGGGCCAGCTTCTCGGCCTCCGCCATGCTGCCGCCGGAGCCGCGCCGGCGCACGCGCATTTCCTGGCCGAGAAAATGCGTTTTGAATTCGAAATCCTGTTTTTTTGAACCAAGACTGATGCTGATCACATTCTTCATGGAAATTTGCAGGCAAATTGACTATGTACATCCTGGAGCAAAGTCAACATGGGCAATTTGATCGGCGACATGGTTCGCGCATATGGCCTGCCGAAACTGAAGACCGCGGCAGGGGTGGTGACAAGGTTGCTGCCGATTCCGCAGCCGCTGCTGATGGTGGGGCCTGGCGCGAGCGGCCGGCTGGGCCAGGCAATCGGCGATTTCGGGCATCACCGGGTGCTGATCGTCACCGACACCGTGGTGTCCGGGCTTGGCCTGATGACGCCGCTGACCGAGGCGCTCGCGGCCGGCGGAACCCGGTTCGTGGTGTTTGATTCGATCACGGCCGATGCGCCCATCCCCGAGGTCGAGGAAGGCATCGCCCTGTTCAAGCGCAAGAAATGCGATGCGATCGTCGCCTTTGGCGGCGGCTCGGTGATGGACGCGGCCAAGGCCATCGGCATGGCCGTGGCCAGCAACAAGCACCCGCGTGAACTGGTCGGATATTTCAAGGGCAACCACGGGCCCGTGCCGATCTACGCCGTGCCAACCACCGCCGGCACCGGCTCCGAGGTGACCGTGGCGGCGGTGATCTCCGACCCCAAGCACGGGACCAAACTGGTTATCAAGGACACCCGCATCGTCCCCGATATCGCCGCGCTCGACCCCTGCCTCATGACCGGCCTGCCGCCCTCCATAACCGCCGCCACCGGCATGGATGCGCTTACCCACGCGATCGAGGCCTACCTGGGCGGCTGGTCCACTGCCTATACTGACCGCATGGCATTGGCGGCGGTTGGCATGATCTATCGATACCTGCCGGTTGCCTTTCGCGACGGTGCAGACCTGCAGGCACGCGAGAAAATGGCGCTGGCGGCGGCATATGCAGGTATGGCC
>JBDTSU010000100.1:0-10924 GCA_039930965.1 Betaproteobacteria bacterium | reverse complement strand
TGGGAAATCATTCGCTACATGCGGGACGAGTACCAGAGCAACGGCCACACCCCCAATTTTCGCAACATGCTCAAGGGCGTCAATGAGTTCTGGCCCGACGCTGACAGCAAGCGCCTCTACAATCTGTTTCCCCTCGGCCCCGCCAAGCAGGCGGCCAAGGTCGCGGGCTTGCCGCAGCCACTGGGCAAGGGTGGGTACTGAGGGCATCGACATGATAATCCGCCCTGGACAACGCCCGATTGCGACCGTCCCCGCTGCTTGCCGAACGGATAGCCCGGGAAAATAGACCACATGCGCATCAAAGCCCAATGGTTCAAGGAAGACCGGACCCGTACGCCGGAAGAGGCGGCCGGCGTGTTGGCATTCATCATCTGGCGCGCGGGAATCAATGCCGTCAAACAGATGCGCGAGGCCGATTTCGACATTGATGCCGGACCGCCTTACTTCGCGTTCATGCGCGAAGTCCTGGTGTTCATGGCGATGGTTGCCGACCGCATCGCCCATGATCAACTGGATGGCGAGGCGCGGACGCGCTTCACGACCGAGGTGGCGATGCGTGTCGCGGACATCCTCGAGGAAAATGAGAACCGCCTGCTTGGTCCGGCGATCGACCGCAGCTATCGCGCGGCATTCATCGATCTGTACAACATGCGCGCCGCCGATTACGCGACTTTCAGGTTCGATGCCGAAGGCCCCGATTTTGCCTTCCTGCGATACCTTGGGGCGTGCATCACCGCGCTGGTGCCGCCAAAGGATCAGACATGGGCGATGGACCAGATGGTCGCCATCGAAGGCCCGGATGCGGTCGAATCGATCCGCAAAGGCATGCATGGCATGTTTGCACCGCCGGGCGAGAGGCCCACACGTCGTAGCACCGTCAGCGGCGACTGACGGGGCAGGCGTTGATCATGTCACACACTATCTTCGATCTTGACGCCCGCGATGCGCAGGGCCGCTACGCACGCTGGCGCGAAGCAAAACTCGCCTGCCTGCCCGCCAGCGCGGCCGAACTCATTGTTGAAGTCAGTGATCCGCGCGCGCTCACGGTGGCCGAGCACGCCGCCATTGTTTCGCGGCTGAAACGCGCCAACATGGCAATCTATGCCTCCCCGGCCTGTGCCGAAGACAAGACCCTGGTCGTAGCGCTGGGGCGACAGTTTGGCCTCGCTCGCTTCGACGGGAACTGGCTCGCCGACGAGGACAAGGTATCGCGCATCACCGTCAATGGCGATGGCGCGCGCCGGCACTTCATTCCCTACACCACGCAACCTATCAAGTGGCACACCGACGGCTACTACAACGAAGCCGCACAGGCGATCCACGCCATGATCCTGCATTGTGTCCGGCCGGCGGTTCGCGGCGGTGAAAACACGCTGCTCGACCACGAGGTCGTCTACCTCCGCATGCGTGACCACAATCCGGATTTTGTGCGTGCGATGATGGCGCCGCGGGTCATGACCATTCCCGCGCGGGAGGACGAGGACGGCGTGGCGAGGGCGGAGGCAGCGGGCCCGGTGTTTTCCATGCATCCGCGATCGGGCCGCCTGCACATGCGCTATACCGCGCGCACCCGCAGCATCGCCTGGGCCGGGGATGCGATCACGCGCGCCGCCGTAGAGTGGCTGGAGTCGATGCTTGCGGCGGACACGCCCGGCAAAATACACCTGCGGCTCGAACCCGGCATGGGCCTGCTCTGCGCCAATGTCCTGCACGATCGCGCCGGCTTTGAGGATGACGTGACCGCGCCGCGGCTGTTGTACCGCGCCCGTTACCACGACGAAATCAGCGTCACCGCGCCGCGCGCGACCGTTGAACGGAGGGACCCGTGTCCGGCACCTTGACCGTCTGGCGCGCCGCGCAGCTGGTGGGCGTCGCGCGCCGCGCGCTGCAGGCGCAGGTGCGCGCAGGCGAACTTGCGCTCTATGACGGGCAGATTGCCATCAGCGACCTGCTGCGCCTCTACCCGCAGACCAATATCGAAGATAGCGGCATGTTGGAGCGGGTGTTGCGAATCAAGGATGAATCGTTCGGCAAGCGCATTCGCGAACGCGTGCTGCCCACGCAGGAAGTGCTTGCGCAGCGGCTGTTCGGACAGACCCAGGAACTGGCGGATGTCCGCCGGCACCTGCAGCAATACCATCGCCTGGTCGTCGACCTGCAGGCCCGGATTCGCGCGCTTGCCGCGGCGTCCACCGGCAATTGCGAAGGCGTCGACGCGCGCGAATGTCTCAGGGAACTTGAGCAACAGCTGTCACAAGGACTTTCGGAGGTGCTGGCAATGGAGTCCGTCGATCCGCTTACCGTCATGGACGAAATGCTTAAAGTGGTTTCCGCCCGCGTGAAAGTGCGGCCCAGTGGCCGTGAGTTTTTGGTCGAAGGCCATGCCACGCTGCTGCAGGCCGGCTTGCTGGCCGGCATCAATCTCAACTACGGCTGCGGCAACGGCGGCTGCGGGTTATGCAAGGCGCGCGTCGTCGCGGGAGAGACCATCAAGATTCGAAACCATGATTACCCGCTTTCCGAAACCGAGAAACTGCAGGGACATATCCTGCTCTGCTCTCACACCGCGGCAAGCAGCGAAGTGATGATTGAAACGCTGGAGGCGCGGGGTCCGCAGGACATGCCGCCACAACAAATCGTGACCAAGGTGCGCGCCGTGACGCCCTTGGCCGCGGACACGCTGCTCCTGCACCTGCAGACACCGCGCACCAACCGACTGCGCTTCCTTGCCGGACAATCGATTACGCTGGGCTTTACGTCAGGCGGAACGGATGTGCACGCGACTTACCCGGTGGCGAGTTGTCCCTGTGATGACCGCAATCTGCATCTGTACATTGCGCGAAACGCCGACGATGCCTGCGCCACCGCGTTGTTCGCGGGTGCAGTCAAGGCCGGCGATGCCGTGACCGTGTGGGGTCCCAGCGGCGATTTCGTGCTCGCCGAGGGGCGCCGGCCGCTGGTGTTTGCCGCGTGCGACACCGCCTTCGCGCCTGCCAAGAGCCTCATCGAACACGCGATGGCGGTGGATGCGGCGCCGACCATCGCGCTTTACTGGCTGGCGACGCGCGCGGATGGGCACTTTCTCACCAACCAGTGCCGTGCCTGGTCTTCGGCGCTCGACCAGTTCGAGTATGCGCTGTACACCGATGGCAATGCCGCGGAGGGCGCGCGCAGGATTGCGGACGCGATGCATATCGAACTGCTTGATATCCAGTGCGATTTCTATCTCGCCGGCCCGGCGGATTTTGTCGCCACGCTGCAGGACGAGCTGCGTCTGGGCGGGGTGCCCGCCGGCCAGATATTCACTTATACCGCTGACGCCTGAGGACGTGTGGCTGCGCACATGCAAAAGCCTCTCCCGCCGCAATCGGCGATGGCCCCAGACGCTACTGCCGGCAGTTGCGGCGGTGGCGAGTCCTTTGCGCTGATGGTGCACGGCGAAAGCATGGCGCCCGAATTCCGGCATGGCGAGATCATCATCATCGAGCCCGAAGGGCTGGCGACCGACGGCTCGTACGTATTGGCGCGCCACAACGAAGAGTGGACTTTTCGCCAACTCGTCCGGGCGGGACAAGGGTGGTGCCTGCACGCCCTCAATCCGGCATTTCCCGACCAGCCGCTGGCAAACCTCTCGTCGGTCAAAGGCGTGATCATCCAGAAAGCGTTGCCGGGACGGCGGCGCGCGTCGCGCCGGTACGTCTGATTGCACACCGAAAGGCAAACCCTGCCCATGCCCTACTTTGTATACCGCGTCACGCGCAACCCGCTGCTTCAGCTCGAAAAACTCGCCTTGTTTGACATGTACCCGGACGCGTCGCGACACGCCAAGGCGGCACGCACGGACATCGATCCCGCCAAGGCCGCAATCAAGGTTATCCACGCGGAGACCGAACTGCACGCCGAGGACCTCTTGTCGCAGGTGCGCGAAGCCAGGCCGGGTAGTGGCGCCGAAGAGTAGCGACACGTCTCGCTGCGCACACGATCACGCCGAAGACACGCAGGTCCATGTTGCAACGCCGAATGCCGGCAAGCCGGGACCCGGCCTGCGCCGCGACCGATCCGGCCGGCAATGAACGGTCATGAAAAACAGTTCTTGAATCACCCACGAAGGAGAATCGGAATGAAGTTCGCGTCAGTCAAACATGTAATTCTTTGCACTTTGTTGCTCTTCAGCACCGGTCAGGTGCTGGCGGACGAAGAGATATTGAAGCCCTTCGTGCTCGGATCCCGCGGCGCGGGAACCGTCGCGGAGAAGTCTGCCCAGGCCAAGGCGGCGCTGACGGCCGGCGGGTTCACCGTGGTCGGCGAATATTCACCGTTTCCCGAAAGCGCCATCCTGATTGCGACCAGCGATGCATTGAAGAAGAACGCGGCGGACTCCGAGCATGGCGGTTTCGGCGCGATCCAGCGCGTGGCGATCAGCCAGGCAAAAGACGAGGTGCAGGTCAGCTATACGAACCCCGTCTACATGGCGAACGTCTACCGGATGAAAGATGATCTGCGAAGTGTTTCCACCGGCCTGGCGGCCGCGTTGGGCCGGGTGGAAGAGTTTGGCGCGAAAGGCATGACCGCCCGGCAGGCGCGCAAGTACCACTACATGATCGGCATGGAATATTTCGATGAACCGGATGTCCTGGCTGAGTATGCCAGCTATGAAGAGGCCGTCAAGGCGGTCGACGCGAAGCTGGCGGCCAACAAGAACGGCGTCAGCAAGGTCTATCGCGTGGATCTGCCCGGCAAGAAGGAGAGTGTGTTCGGGGTCGCCCTGAAGGGTCCAACGGAAGCAGGCAAGTACATGGACGATCGATTCATCATGAGCGAAATCGATTTTCGCGACATCCACTCCACCGCGCATCTGCCCTACGAGGTACTGGTTGCGGACAACAAGGTTCTCGCCCTCTATGCACGCTTCCGCATTGCCATCAATTTCCCGGATCTCAGCATGATGGGCAAACACAGTTTCATGAACATCATGAAGACGCCCGACGCGATTCGGGATGCGCTGACCAAAGCGGTTCAGAAATAGACACCGTTACATAGGGATCGGTTGCGGCAGCCCTTGTGTTCAACGACTGTCGCGGCTTGAGGCGAGTTGGCGTCATTTGGTGGTTTGATGGGTGCGCTGGCCGTTGAGCGGCAAGGGCGGCGAATCGAGGCTGGCGAAAGAGCGGCTAACGCAGTCGCCGACGCGTTTTCGCGTGTTCAGGCAGTGTTTTGATGACGCTGTCGGACGCTTGCGCCCAAGAATTCGTCGAGCGCCGAAATTCCGGTTCCGCATCGTCGCGGCGTTGCGCGCCCACCTTGAAATGTCTGACCACCTCGACCAGGTGTCGTCCATGTTCCTCGAACTGCGCGGCTGTCGCGCTCGATTGTTCGGTAAGCGCCGCCCGCTGCTGCGCCGACTCTTCGAGATGCGCGATCGATTGCCGCACCTGTTCGAATGCGATACTTTGTTCGCGCGACGCAAGTGCAATACCGGTGGTGATCTCCGTCACACGTTGAATTCGCTCGGCAATTTCGTTCATGGCCGTGCCGGCCTCGTTGGCGAGCCGGCCACCGGCCTGGCCCTTGGCCACATTTGCGCGAATCAGCGCCCTGACGTCCTTGGCCGCGGCCGCGCTGCGCTGCGCGAGCGCGCGAACCTCGGCCGCTACGACGGCGAAGCCCCGTCCCTCGTCGCCGGCGCGCGCCGCCTCCACCGCGGCGTTGAGCGCCAGGATATTGGTTTGGAACGCGATCGAGTCAATCAGGCGGACGATTTCCTCGATCTGGTTCGCCGAGTCGTCAATGTCTTCCATCGTCGCGATGACTCGGCTGACAACATCGCCACCCTTGGTGGCGGCGCTGCTCGCCGATGAGGCCAATTCGTTCGCCGCCGTTGCGTTTTCCGCGTTTTGGCGGGCGGATGTGGTCACTTCTTCGATGCTGGCCGCGACTTCCTCCAATGCGGCACCATCGCGTTCGGTGCGTTCCGCCAGGTGGCGATTGCCGGCAACGATTTCCCTCGTTCCGTGGCCGATGGAATCGGAGACTGCACCGACACGGGCGATGTTGCCTTCCAGCTTTTCGACGAATTCGTTGAATGAACGCGCGATCGCACCAAACTCGGCGGCAAACTCGGGCAAACGCCGCGTGAGATCGGCTTCACCTGCGCGAAGATTATCCGTGGCTTTCAGTACTTCCGTGAGAGGGTGATTGATGCCGCGCATCAGCGCCAGCGCAATGACCACGGCGATGATCGATACAATGACGGTCAATACCGAAATCAGCGTCTTCGATGTTCCCACCAGCCAGGTTACCTGCTCCGATGCCAGCCTGGTTTGCTCGGCGGTCATCGTGTCAAGCTGCTTGAGGGCAGCGGTGACGGGTGCATCGAGTGCATTCAGTTTTTCGACCATGCCGGTGATGTCCACACCTTCGGCCGGCACAGTCGCACCGGCCGCGAATTCGGCGTAACGCTTGAGCTTGTCTGTCAGATCCGCGAGCGCACCGGTTTCGGTCGGTGACAGGGAACCGGCATTTCGATACCGGCCGACCAATTCGGATAGTGCCTGCATTTCCACTGCAATCGTTTCACGGCTGTCCGGTCTTCGCTGAAGCCGTTGGACGACCTGGAACGTGGCTCGCTGCAGGTGCAACGCCGCGTCGGCGACTGACGATTTTTTCTCCGCGGTGACCGTCGCGTACTGGCTCCATTCGCTTTCGATCATGTGCATCATGATCCAGCAGAACACGCCGGCGCCGATCACGGACATGATCATGAAGCCGAAACCAATGCCGATCTTGGAACTGACGGACAACCTTGACTGATTCACATTGCATCCTTTCCTGATTCACTTTGCCCGCGTACCTGGCGGATTGTCGCGGATGGGGAGCCGTGGTATGCCGATTCATCGTGCCGATGCCGAACCGGCATGTCGTTTGCTCGCCGGACTCCATGGCCTGAGCCTGTCAGGACAGATTATGCGATTGTCGATGCCGATGTTGCATTTGTCCAGAAAAAGGGAACTCTTTCGCGAGTGTGAATCGACTGCGCAATTTCACCGGCCCGAATGATTGCAAGCGACGGCCAATTGCAAAAGACGACCTTGTTGCCCACCGCCCGCGACACGCGCTTTGCGCTCATTGAACTCTTCTTGAGCCTGCGGGAAAGAAACTACAGCATCGTGAATTTCTCGCTGGTTTCGTTATAGCGAACCAGCCCATACCAAAGCAGGAGCAGGCCACCGCCAACCAGCAGCGAAAGGCCCCAGCTGCCGGACATGTCCGGCAGATAGGCCTGGAAGCCGACCCGGGTCATTTCAAAGGTCTCGACATTGGATTCGTCGATCGACGTGAGACCGAATTTCCTGAATAGTGCGCTGGCGGTCGATCCCATCCAGGCGAAAAAGAACATCGCCACCCATAGTTTCAAGTGTCCCTCGCCCATTCGCCACAGCGAGCCCGAGGCGCAGCCGCCGGCAAACACCATGCCGATACCGAATATCACGCCGCCTGAGAGCGAGCCGATCCAGAACGTGGCCGGGATGGCGAGATACGGATCGATCACCTTTTTCTGGAACAGCAGCGCGGCGATCGGTATGCCGACCAACAGTGCCAGGATCACCGCCTTGGTCATCGCGCCCTCGCCGGTGATGTACGGCTCGCGAAAAGCGCGCGCGAAGCACAGGCGCGAGCTGCGCATGATGTAGCCGATGGCGAATCCCGCCAAGACAATCACCGCGCGGGCCGCAAGCTGCTCGTTGCCCGAGCCGTACCAGCGGGTTGCCCAGATCAGGACACCCACGACGACCAGGAGACCAATCAGCGGAAAGTAACCTTTGACGCGGTCCGGGACAACGATGGCCGGCGGCGCACAGGTGCCCCATTCAATATTCTCCAATGTCCACAGCAGGAGCTTCACGCCGATGGCCGCTCCCGCCATCAGGCCCGCCCACATGGCCCAGCCGGCAGGCGAAGAATGCAGCACAGGATTGAAGAAGCCGCCGGTGGTGCAGCCGCCGGCCAGCGCGGCACCGATACCAAGAAGGCTGCCGCCCATGGCTGCCCAGATGTATTCGAGCCGGGGCGGCAGGTTGGGTGCGAACTGGCGTGACAGCAATGCGGCGGCGAAGGCCCCCAGCAGCAGCATGATGTTCATCAACGACATGCGATGCATAAGGAAGCCGTCGAGCTCATGCGGCACGCCGATCAGCGGTCCGAGGCCAATCAGGTTGTTGAACCAGTCGCCCCAGAACTTGACCCCGCCGAACACGCCCCACACCAGGCCATTGATCATCAAGGCGATGATGACGAGCACGAGCAGGAGTGCGCCCACGAAGGGTGACCACTCCTTGACGATGACCTTTTCATAGTCCACCTTGAAGCCGGCGAGCCAGTCGACGTTGCGGGTGGTGCTCATTGCCATTCTCCTTACGGATGATTCGCGACCAGATAGGCAAGAATCCTCGATCAACAATCACTGGCCGGTGCGTTTCGCTGCCGACACCCTTGATCCTGGCGCCGGAGTTGATCGAAATTGCCGTCCCGCAGTAGCCGAGCCCTACATGGGCTTGTGCCAGGTTGACCAGTCCGCTGCAACGGCCGAATGAGGCTGCCGACGAACGCTTAAGTCATTATATGTATCGATATAATGTCCAGTTTGCTTCAGGTCAAACAGGTTGCAAATAAGCGTCCGCCGTCGCCATTTCAGCGAGCGTCACCGTTCCAGCGCAGGATTGATTGGAGATTCCCTAAAGCAAAGCACCCTTGCGGGCGAGGGCGGCCCCGGTGACGCCACGCGAGGCAAAAACCAGGAACGCGTGTGCCAATTTGCCGAATGGCAGCCAAATGAACAGCAGTTCAACGCTGAGCAAGTGGATGGCGAGCGGCATGGGATACAGCCGGTCCAGCGTCGTGACACCGGGCGGATACGACTGGATCGTGCCCATGCCGGTCGCCAGCACCAGGAACAGGACGAACCAGCTGAAATAGTCGTCGAAGCCTGAGAGCAGGCGCCGTACCGGCTGGGATACGCGTTCCATCAACGCGAAAAGGAGCGAGACAAACGTCACGCCCACCGTCAGGTACACCACCGGTCCCGGCAGTGCCGGCCATACCAGTCCGGTCAGCCGCTCAACGAAATGGATGTGTGGCACATAGCCGAATGCGATCACGGCAATTCCCACGTGATAGACATAGGCGTTCCACATACCGAGATTGCCCCGGTGGCGAAATTCGATGCGTGGAATCATCCGCGCGAAAATGCCGCGGAGCGCACCCGCGAGTAGCCGGGAATCGCGTGGCGCCGACAGATCCGGCGTGGCCCCAAGCCTAAGTATCGCGGCGATTCGCCACAGACTGCCCAGGATCAGGATTGTGAGCGAGGCCGAAAGCGCCGGTCCGCGTGCAAACTCGAGAAGGTCCATGGCCGTCATCTTTCGCCCGATTCCGGTTCCAGGTATTGAGCGACCAGTTCCGTCAGCCCGAGTACCGGCAACGTCATCCCGTAATGCTCGATCGCTTCTTCCAGCACATTGCGGCAGTTGGCGCAGGCGGTGACCAGCGCCTCGGCGCCGGTCGCCTCGACCTGCTGTTTCTTGCATTCGAATGCGGCGAAACGCAGCCCCTCGGCACGATGAATGGCACTGACGCCGCCGCCACCGCCGCAACAAAAACTTGCGGCGGCCGCCCCGGGCATGTCGACAAAATGTTCACTGACCCCGGCCATGAGCCTGCGTGGTGCCTCGGTCAGGCCGCCGCGCCGCACCAGCTGGCAGGGGTCGTGAAACGTCAATCGGCGCGTGTCCTTGCCGCGCAGGCGTAAACGTAGGCGGCCGTCGCGCACGAACTGATCCAGCAGTTCGACAATTTGCACCACCTCGAAGGCATAGCGCCGCCCGAGGAGATTGGGGCCTTCCCAGCGCAATGCCGAGTAGGCGTGACCGCACTCGGGGCTGACCACATATTTCACCTTGAGCTTTTCCGCAGCATCGACAATGCGCGACAGCAGTGCTGCGGCCACGTCGCGCGAACCGATCTGTATCCCGACGTTGGTGCCTTCGAAGCCCGCGCTGGGGATGGTCCACGTCGCGCCCGCCTGGTGGAAGATGCGCGACAGCGCGCCGATGATCTCGGGAAAACCAATGATTTCGATCGAACTCAGGACGACCATGTACTCGGGACCCTCGACATCGATGGGTACCGGCAATCCTGTCTCTTGTTCCTGGAGTTCGATCTGGCGCTTGAGGGCCGGCCAGCGCACGCCAATGGGGCTGCCGGTGTCCAGTGCCCGTTCTACCGCCTTGTACAGGTCGGGTGGCGCAAAACCGCCCGCCGCCATGCCTTCGCGGGCGCGGCGCACCAGGCCGGCGATATCGATGCCCATCGGGCAGACCAGCGTGCAACGGCCGCACAGGTTGCAGGAGTCATAAAGCAATGTGGACCATTCCTCCAGCTCCGGCGCCGTGACTTCGGGCGGGGCGAGGCCAAGGAATTTCCGCACGCGGGAAAAGGGGCCGGACTCGCGCCGGTACGTTTTCAGCATCGGCCGAAGTTTGTAGGCGGGCGTATAACGGGGATCGCGGGAAACGAGATAGAAGTGACAGGCGTCGGCACACTGGCCACAATTCACGCACGCCTCAAGCTGGAACGCGGCGTCGCGGCCAACCTGTGCGACAAACTCGCCTGCGGTCAGGCGCGCGTCGGGCGCTTTGACCGATTCCACCACGGCATGGGCGCGTTTAAGCGCGGACTGTGACATCGTCGCTTTTCTCCTGATTCATTCTGCCGGTGCCGCGCACGACCGTTTTTGCGCCACGTCAAGCCAGCGTCATGTTGCCCCGGTGATTGGGACTCGGCGAGGAGTTCGGCAGGATGCAGGGAACAAATGGAGCGATGCGGTCATGCTGCCAATAGCGTAATGGCGGTTGCGACGATATGTTCG
>JBDTSU010000099.1:0-10928 GCA_039930965.1 Betaproteobacteria bacterium | reverse complement strand
AAAGGCGCTCAGCGGCGCATGCGAAGGCATGATTCGCATGCCCTGCGGCACGGCATCGGCCACGGCGCCATGCTGAAGCGCCAGATCGAGATCACCAACAAGCTCGGGTTGCATGCGCGCGCGTCGGCCAAACTCACGCAGACCGCCGGACAGTTCCAGAGTGAGGTGTTCATCATCAAGGGCGCGCGCCGCGTGAACGCGAAATCGATCATGGGCGTGATGATGCTGGCGGCGGGCAAGGGAACAACGGTGGAACTGGAAGTCAGCGGCGCCGATGAAGCCGAGGCGATGGCGGCGGCGGTGGAGTTGATCAACGATAAGTTTGGCGAAGGCGAATAGCATGAAATTGGCGGCAAACTCCAGCACTGGCGCGGCTTTCAAGCCATTATTGGCTGGAACGCCGCCCCAGTGCTGGAGTTTGTACCGAGACCTCGATTGCGGCGAGGCCACGGGATGAGCTTTACCCTTCATGGCCTGGGAGTCTCCGGCGGAATTGCGATCGGTCACGCGCACCTGGTCACCAGTGCGTCGCTGGAGGTTGATCACTATCAGATACCCGAAGAGTTCATCGCCCGGGAAGTAAAGCGTTTCGACAAGGCGGTTAAACAGGTGCGGACCGAACTCGACCTGCTCGAAACCGACATCCACACGACCCACAAGGGCGATGCCAGCGCCGACATGGCGGCGTTCGTCACCGTGCACCGGATGATCCTGCAAGACCCGTCATTCAGCGATGTGCCGCGCGACATCATCCGGCGCGAATCATGCAACGCCGAATGGGCCCTGAAACTGCAGCTTGATGAATTGCTGGCGCACTTTGCCGATGTGCAGGACGAATACCTGCGCGAGCGCAAGACCGATGTGCGCCAGGTGGCAGAGCGGGTGATCGCGGCGCTCGGCGGGCAGGACAGCGCCGTGCCTGAAAAACTGCGCGGGCGCGCCGAGGACACGATCCTGGTCGCGCGCGACCTCTCACCCGCGGACGTGATCCTGTTCAAGGATCACAAGGTTGCGGCCTTCGTCACCGACGTCGGTGGCGCAACCTCGCATACCGCGATCCTTGCCCGCAGCCTGGCCATTCCCGCGATCGTGGCGCTGCATACGTCGCGTGAATTGTTGCGCGAAGACGAACTGATCGTCGTCGACGGCACCCAGGGCGTGGTGATTGTCGACCCCGACGAGACGGTGCTGGCCGAATACCGGCTGAAGCAGCACCAGTGGAAGCTGGAACGCCAGAAACTTTCGCGCATCAAGACCGCCGCGGCCGAGACGCTCGATGGTGTCCATATTGAATTGCACGCCAATATCGAGCTGCCGGGCGATCTCGATGCCGTCAAGCACTCCGGCGCCACCGGGGTGGGCCTGTTCCGCAGCGAGTTCCTGTTCATGAACCGCAGGGACCTGCCGACCGAGGATGAGCAATTTGAAGCCTACAAGGCCGTGGCGGAAGGGCTGAAGGGAAAGCCTGTCGTCATCCGCACCCTGGACCTCGGCGCGGACAAATCGCTCAACGGCCCCGACCAGGCGTCGTCACACTCCGCGCTGGGGCTGCGCGCGATCCGCTATTGCCTGGCCGAACCGCCGTTATTCAATACCCAGCTGCGCGCCATCCTGCGCGCGGCGCGCTACGGCGACGTGCGCATCCTCATTCCGATGCTGGCCGGATTCAATGAAATCCGACAGACGCTCGCCGCCATCGCCCGCGCCAAGGAACAGCTTGCGGACGAAGGCCGAAAATTCGCCGACAAGATCCAGGTAGGCGGGATGATCGAGATTCCCGCCGCCGCGATCGCGCTGCCGATGTTCCTGCGGCAACTGGATTTTCTGTCGATCGGCACCAACGACCTGATCCAGTACACGCTGGCCATCGACCGCACGGACGACAGTGTCGCTCACCTCTACGATCCGCTGCATCCGGCCGTCCTGCAGCTGGTGTCGAATGTGATCCGGCAGGCGAATGCGGCCAATGTGCCGGTGGCGGTGTGCGGTGAAATGGCCGGCGACGTCGGCATGACGCGCCTGCTGCTCGGTTTCGGGCTGCGCGATTTCTCCATGCACCCCGCCAACGTGCTGACGGTGAAGCAGCGGGTGCTGATGTCGAGCGTGGCCGATATCGAACCTGCCGTCGCGAAGATTCTGCGGGCAGACGATCCCGACAAGCTCCGCAACATGGTTGAGAAACTTAACCTCTAGTGTCATTCGGGGTACGATGCTTCCAACATCTTCCGGGGCCGTCGGTCATGCTCAATGAAATCAGAGATGTCACGCAGTACGAATCCGGCAAGCACCGGCGCTGGTTTCACGACGACTATTTCGACTTGTATACGTGGGAATCCTATAGCGGCGACCTGCTGGCCTTCCAGCTTTGCTATGCGAAACTGGGCAAGGAGCGGGCGTTGCGCTGGTCGCCGGAATCCGGCTATCGACACGAGGGCGTCGATGCGCCGGAAGACAAGCCCGGGCGGGCGATGAGCGCGCTGTTTGTTGCCGACGGCGTGTTTGATCCGGACGGCATCGGTGCCAAATTCGAAGCCGCGTCGATCGAGTTGCCCGCGCGCGTCAAGGACTTCGTGCTGATCAAGATTCGGGAGTATCCGCAGCCTGTCTGACCGACTTGCGTCAGGCCTGACGGCGCTGCCCGGCACGCATGGGCCATGGAATGATGATGTCAATCGAAGTCGCCCATTTCTTTCCTGCGGCGTTCGGTGCAGCCGTTACTTCCAAGACTCCATGGCAATAATGATGCAGCGCCGTTGCCGGGCGAGCTACCGGGGGCCAAATCATGCCGCACGCCGGTTCGCGCGCGCGTTGTTGGCGGGGTATCGGCGTGGCATGAGAACATATCGGCGCGCATGCGGTCTGAGACTGGCACGATCGCCTTTCCGAATCCTTGCGAAAGTGCGCATCGATCCCTTTTTCAACCTTGCAATGCTCTCAGCAGAATGGTGTACATGCAAAAAAAATGGTTCTTGTCATTCGCCCTCGTTCTGCTTGCAGGTTGCGGCACCTTGCCGTTCGTTTCCGGCGAAGTCCGCATGTCCGCCGATGAACTCACCCAAAAAATGGCCCGGCGCTTTCCGCTGGAAAAGAGCGTTGCCGGACTGCTGGACATTACGCTGGCCAATCCGCGCGTCGATCTGTCTGAAGCCGACAATCGCATCACGACCAACTTTCATGTGATGGTGAAGCCCATGACCGGCAAGACCCTCAGCGGTACCCTGAGAGTCTCGGGCCGTCCCGAGTATTTGCCCGACTCGCGCGCCTTATACCTTCGCGACGCCCGGGTCGATCAAATCCGCATGGACAATATGCCCGATGGCCTCTCCGCGCTGCTCGCAAAAGCTGCCTCGACCATGGCGCGCGACGTCCTGGCGGAAAAACCCCTGCACACCTTTCAGGCCGGTGACTTCACCAAATACGGGGTGCAATACGTCCCGGATCGTATTGTGGTGCGCGGCGATCATCTGGTGCTGACGCTGAAACCGTAGCCTGGCGCCCCTTATAATTCGACGGTCTTCACTCACTCCCTACCCGGGTACTTCTTGGATATCCTCCTGCTCGCCAAAGCCTGCGTTCAAGGCATCGTCGAAGGCCTCACCGAATTCCTGCCTATCTCGTCCACCGGTCACCTGATCGTTACCGGTACCTTGCTGAACTTCCATGATGAGAAAGCCAAGGTGTTTGAAATCGTCATTCAGGCCGGTGCGATCCTCGCCGTTTGCTGGGAGTATCGCGCGCGCATTGCCTCGACCTTTGCAGGATTGTCCCGGGATCCGAAAGCGCAGCGGTTTACCCTCAATCTCGCGATCGCATTCATGCCGCTGGCGGTACTGGGACTGGCGTTCGGCCAGCTCATCAAGTCCTTCCTGTTTCAGCCGGTGCCGGTTGCGCTGGCGTTTGTCATTGGCGGTGTGATCATCTTGTTTGCCGAGCGCTGGTACAAGGGCCGAAGCGCGCAGCAGGGCGCACCCATGGTCGATTCGGTCGACGAACTGACACCGATGGATGCGTTCAAGCTCGGTTTGGCCCAGTGCGCCGCCCTCATTCCGGGCACATCCCGATCCGGCGCGACCATCATCGGCGGATTGTTTTTCGGGCTCTCGCGCAAGTGTGCGACCGAGTTTTCATTCTTCCTGGCGATACCGACACTGCTGGCCGCGACGGCCTATTCGCTTTGGAAGGAGCGGGCGCTTTTGTCGCTTGCCGACATACCGGCATTTGGCGTCGGCTTCCTCGCCTCTTTCATCTCGGCTTTCCTGTGCGTACGTTGGCTGCTGCGCTACATCAGCACGCACGACTTCACGCCGTTTGCGTGGTATCGAATCGCATTCGGCTTGATGGTGCTGGTAACGGGATATGGCGGCCTGGTGGATTGGCAGCCGCATTGAGCCGGTCCATGCGGCCCATGTGCTGCTAGGCGGCGGATCGCTTCCGGGTGTATTGGCGGATCATCGTCAGCAACTGTTCTTCCTGATACGGCTTGCCCATGTATTCATTCACGCCGAGTTCAAGTGCGTGATTGCGGTGCTTGTCTGCCGTACGGGAAGTAATCATGATAATGGGAATGCCGCGGGTCTTGGCATCGGCGCGCACATTACGAGCGAACTCAAAGCCATCCATGCGCGGCATCTCGATATCCAGCAAGATGATGTCCGGCTCAATATCCTGCAGCTGCTGCAGGCCATCAACGCCATCCTTGGCGGTGGCAACTTCAAAACCTTCGCGGGTCAGCATACGGCTGGTAATTTTGCGAACCGTCAATGAATCGTCCACCACCATCACCAGCGGCACCGACCGTTTGAGGAGTGCCGCGACCGGTTGATTGCCCACCGGCGCGTTCGCCGCGATGGCATCTGCCAGTGACTGGCCTTTCGCGACTTCGCGTTCCGGTTCCGACGTGGTTTCGAAAGTTGCCGGCAGGTGCACTGCGGATGCCGCCAACGGGATTGCGGGTTGCTCCCCGGTGTGGACAGGTGTGGCGGATTCCATGGCCACCTTGGTACTGTCCCGATATACCAGCTGTACCGGATTCATGATCAGCACGATCTGTCCTGAACCGAGCATGGTGGCGCCGGCGACGCCAACCAGGCGGGCAAGTTGCGGACCGATCGTTTTCACCACTATTTCGCGGTTGCCGATAATGGAATCGACCTGCACGGCCGCGCGCAGCTGTCCGCTCTTGGCAAGGATGACATTCGCCTTGCGCACCGCGGACAACAACGGCTTGCCGCCCAGCAGGCCTTGCATGGAACGCAATGGATATTTATTGCCTTTCCAGTCGATCTCGCTCATTTCAAGGAATGGCTCGTAGCGCTTGCCTTTGTATTCCTGAACCTGCTCGATCATCACCGACGGAATGGCATACATGGTTTCACCCACCATCACCATCACGGCCTGCGTCACAGCCAGCGTCAGGGGCAGCGCAATCGTGAACGTGGTGCCGCGACCCGGTGTCGATGCAATGTCAATGCGGCCGCCCAGCGAGACAATTTCATTGCGCACCACATCCATGCCAACACCGCGGCCGGCGATTTGCGAGACCTCTTCCGCCGTCGAAAAACCCGGCATGAAAATGAACTGGGTGAGCTGCGTTTCATTCACTTCCGCATGGACATCGAGCATCCCTTTCTCAATGGCCTTTTCGCGGATGCGGGCAAAATTAAGACCATTGCCGTCGTCAGCCAGCGTCAGGACGACCTCATTGCCGACCTGCTGCGCGTCAATCGTAATCTCGCCGATTTCAGATTTGCCTTTTGCGACGCGTTCTGCGGGCATCTCCAGCCCATGCGCGACCGCATTGCGCAACAAGTGCTCAAACGGCGCGGTGATTTTTTCCAGTACGGAGCGGTCGATTTCGACCCGCACGCCGCGAAATTCCAGGTTGGCCTTCTTGTCGAGCTCTTTTGCCGTCTGGCGCAACAGCCGGTAGAAGCGATCCTGCAAATTGCCCAGTGGCACGAGCCGCACACCCATCAGGCCCTGCTGCAGATCGCGATTCAATCGCGCCTGCTGAAGCAGCGCGGCCTCGGATTCGTCGATATTTTTTTGCAGCGACAACTGCAGGGTGATGACGTCGTTAAGGCTTTCGGCGAGGAACCGTGTCAGTTCCTGGGTGCGCGAGAAACGGTCGAATTCCAGCGGATCGAAGTTTTCGCCGTGTTCCTCTGCATCGCGGATACGCGACTGTATCTGCGTTTCGGCCTGAATTTCGATTTCGCGCAACTGTGTCTTCATGCGGCCGATGTTGTCGGTCAATTCCACCAGGGACTGCTTGAAAGTGAGCATTTCCTGGTCGATACGCGAACGGGCGATCGACAATTCGCCCGCTTCGTTCACGAAACGGTCGATGATATCGGCATTCACGCGCAACATCGATTGGCGTTCGCGGCCCTCGAGTTTCTCGCCCTCGGCAATGATCTCCGCGCGGGTCGCCGCCATAACGGCCAGCGGGGCCGGCAAATCCTGTGAGACATCGGAAATGACCGGGAGCTCGATGGCGGTCGCCGAGAAATCACCCGCGGCAAGGCGTTCGATGGCGGCATTGAAGCGATCGACACCATCGTCGACTTCGTCGAATTTGTTCTTTGCCGGTTCCGCCGACTGATCCATGGCGATAATGCGCGACTCGATGACATGGGCCAATTCACCCAGGCGCATCAGGCCGGCCATGCGCGCCGAACCTTTCAACGTGTGCAGATGACGTGCAAGTTCGGTCACGGGCGCATGATTGACGGGTGCCCCACGCCAGCGTCGCAAGGAATCGCCGACCAATGGAATGATTTCCTTTGCTTCATCGAGGAAAATCGGCAGCAGATCATGATCAACGTCATCGATCATCGCCCGGCGATCTTTGCCGGTTTCCATGCCGGCAGGTTTCGCCTCGGCCGTCGAAGGCGCCTCCTGAGCGACCGCGGGTGCAACCGGCGCGGGCGTTGGCGGCACAGGGGCTAACGCGGCGGGCAATTCAACCGGCTGGCTTTGTATTGGCGGCGCTGCCGGTATCTCCGGTGGCGGTGTCGCAGGTTCTTCCTTGCTGAAGGCATTCACCGCAGTGGCCGCCGCCGCAGTTGAGGCTATTCCGAAAACCAGGTCGGGACTAAAAGTGGGCCCCGGGGTCGCCAGTTCTTCAACCGCCGCCGGCGCGATCTCTGGCTTCGACTCGAAACTTCCGAAGTCGATTTCTTCGTGAACCTTGAATACATCCACCTCGGGTTCGGCGACCAATCCCGACGGCTTGCCTTCACTAACCCGGCCTGCCTCGGCCGGCGGGGCTTCCGGCGCCATGCCGGGCATTTTGATATGGGTGCCTTCGCCGGTGCGTTTGGATTGTTTCAGCGATTCACGCAGATTCAGCAAATCCTGTACGACGTCGGGACGCGCGTTGGGAGGTTCATGGGTATGCAGGCCCAGCACCATGCTGGTAAGCGCATCCACTGCGCTGCGCGTGATCGCCAGGCGATGGGCGTCGAACTCCGGGGGAAACTCAATTGCTTCCTGCAGCCATTTTTCCAACGCGAAGGCAACGTCGGCAATCATGTCCATGCCGGTGGTGCGAGACGAACTGGTGAGTGTGTGTGCCGCCCGCATGAAGTCGTGCGACACCGCTTGCCGTGGCTTGGCTTCGAGCGCCGACATCTCATTGTCGAGTGTCGAGATATGTTGATCCGCCTCGCCGAGATAGATGTAGAAAAGGGCATGCGGGACCAGGATCGTACCGACCCGCACATCCTCGGGCTCTGTTGGCTCGAGTTGTTCGGCCATTTCGACCACTTCGGGCTCTTGAATGACGACCTCAGCAGGTTCGAACCCGGTTGACGCGCTGATTTCCTCCTTCACAACAACAATTGCCGGCAGTTCGGCAAAAATGTCCGGTGCGGCGGTTTCGGCCATTGGCGGTGCGGGGGCAATTTCGCCGGCGGTGGGCGGCGCAAATGTCATCACCTCCGGCTCGATCGCCAGCAATGGGATTTCGGCGGCAGGGACTTCAATTCCAAATGGCGGTGTTTCCGGAATCTGGACAGCAATCTGTTCTTCCGCCAACGCCTCGGCCGCAGCCGGTTCTTCAATGGTCCCGACGACCGCCTGCGCAATCGCGGCTTCGGCCACACCCGGCGGTACGGCTGCCGTGGGCGCCATTTCCGCAAACTCCGGCTCTTTGTCGTTCTTCAGGAGTTCAGCGGCGCGGGCGAGTTCGGACCCATCGATTTGCGTGGTGCCGTTGGCGCGCAAGGCTTCTACCCAGCCCTGGAATGCGCTTGATGACCGATCGATAAAGGCAATGAGCCCGGCGGACGAGGCCTTCTCATCCTTAAGCCATTTGTTCATCACCTGCTCGCAGTTCCATGCGACTTCGCCGAGGTCGTTCAACCCGACCATGCGGCCGCTGCCCTTGAGCGTATGGTAACCACGACGAATGGTGGTGAGCGCTTCCTTGTCGTGCGGACTGCCGCGAAGGATTGCGAGATTCTCGCGAATCGTCGCAACGACCTCGCACGCCTCTTCGAGAAATATCTCCAGCAACTCCTGATCCACTTCGGAGGCTGGCGCGTCGATCAACTGCACGACTTGCGCGGTCGGCGCTTCGGCCCTTTTCTCCGGCACGATTTCGGAAATTGCCTCACTGACGCCGGTCTTCATAGGATCAAACGATGCGTCGATCGCTTTCAGGGCTTCCTCACCCTGCTTTGCGGACTTATTGTCGGCAATCAATTCCGCTTCCTGCGTCAGTTCCTTGACGGCTTCCCGCAGTTGCTCGCGCGTGCTGGTCTGTTCGGGCTGTTGCTTCCAGTCCTCATACAGGCCTTGCACCTTTTGCTTGGCCACATCCACGTCGGCCTCGGTGATCGGCGACTTGATCAGTGACTTCTCGGCTTCAGCGGGTTTTTGTGCCAAGCCAAAACGGATCAATGCCGGCATCAGCACGTCACGCGGGTGTGAAGTGCCCTGCTGCAGCGCGGTGATATACAGCCCCAGCGCGGACACGCCTTCGGCCACGGCCTCGGCATCTTCACCCGCGCCCTTCACCGCACCCGACGCGAATTGTGTGACCCGGTCACGCAACAACTGGTTAAGTGCCGCCGCCTCGTCCAGCTCCAGAATTGTCAATGCGCCCTGAACTTGCGAAAACAGCGGCGGCAGCGTGCCAAGCTCAGCGGTTTTCTGCGCATCACGAAAGAAAGTGTCCAGCGTACTTTCAATGGTGGTGAGATTGACCTGTACTTCCTGGCCGACCTGAAACATCAACATGCGTTCCTGCGCACGTTTTGTCATGTCGTCCATCAGCGCGTTGGCGCCCCCTTCAATTGCCGGCAGCACCGCACCGGTCATTGCGGCTTTCAGACGCGAGACGATGTTGCTCGCCTGTACCGGGAATTCGGCGGTGAGACGGAAATAGTTTTCCAGTGATGATTCAAGAAACAGGAAGGCGGTGGCCACTTCGAGTGACTGCACTTCCGACGACGGCCCCTGCACCTTGCGCAAGTGTGACCCTACCGCGCCAAGTGCCTGTATCAGCTGGGTGATGTCTTTGTTCGGCTGCTGCTGCGCCGTCTTGAAAAGAGTCTCGGCCTGCGTGACGTAGGACTCAAGGGTCGAACGATTTCCGCCGGCGAACTTGAGCCAGTTTTCCTTTTGCGCCTGAACCTGGTCGCGGAGGCCGCGGACAACCGCTTTCAGTTGATCGTCGGCATTCGACTCACCCGCCGACTCCGGCAACGCCAGCAGTTCATCCAATCGATACAGTTCACGGATCTTGCGCAGGCGCTCTGTCTGCGCCTTTGACCTGCCGATTACAAGCAGGATGTCGCGAAATAGCTTCTCCGGCACCTTCTGGACGCCTTCAATCAATAGTTTGATCTGCTGGTCGATCTTGCCGAACAGCTGCACCGCGAGTGCGCCCGCTTCACCGGGATTGGCGGCGACCGCGTCAAAAAATCCACCGGTGGCGTACCAGAACGAACGCGACGGCGAGGTAACTTGCAGCGCTTCAATGGCCAGCGTGGCATTCCTCATTTCGCGGGCACCGCCGACCATGTCCTTGTCGCGCAGCAGTTTCAGCAGGCCGGACTGGTACATCCCGCGTCGTTGTTTCACAGCTTCCGACAACATCTCCGACTTGGGCAGGGCCACGGTGTCTTCCGGCATCGGCATGGAGCGGCTGAGATCCGGCGAGAACAGGTCACTCTCCGATGCATCGGTTGCGCCGCGAGCTCTGTTCACCTGAAGATACGCAGGCGCCAGCATCATCGGCCGATCTGTTTCTCCCGACATCAACGCGTCGAGATAAGACGAAAGCGCAATCGTGGCTTTGCGGGTCGCGGCGATCCGTTGTGGCGCGCTGGATCGCGAATTTGGGTCGCTCTCCAGGGTCCCGACAAGCTTCTCAATTTCCTCATTGAACCGGGTGGCGGCGCCGAGCCCCACCATCGACAACGCACCCGTTACCTGATGAAGGTGTGTCGCCACATACTTTGCCGCTTTCGCGTCACCCGCATCGGTCGCGAGCCGGTCGAGATGCGAACGTGCTTCGGTAAGCGAATGCTCGATCTCCGCCTTCACCCAGGAAAGCGGGCCGACATCAAACGTCAAGGGTTGATTGGCTGCCATTTAGTTTGTGGAACGAAGGCGTGTAGACGTAGTCAACGATTCTTGTGCCGGCTGCTACAGCTTGAAGCCGGAAACGGAGGCTTTCAGATCACTCGCAACTTCCGCGAGCTCTTTAATCGATGACGCGGTTTGTTGCGTTCCCGCCGTTGTCTGCCGATTGATCTCCAGAATATCCTGCATGTTGCGCGCCACCTTGTTGGCAGATGCGGCCTGCGCCTGGGTGTCGGTAGAAATCTTTTGAATCAGCGAGGCAAGGTTCTTCGTCACCGAATCAATTTCTGTCAGCGCCTGGCCGGCGGCATCGGATAACTTCGCGCCTTCCA
>JBDTSU010000098.1:0-10942 GCA_039930965.1 Betaproteobacteria bacterium | reverse complement strand
ATCCTTGCCAGGTGTTTAACCTGGCGGCCACTTCGCGCCTTGCCTGGCGGCTTCCTGCGCGAATTTTCAATACCAGCGGGGTTCAATTGTCGATCCCTGTTCATTTCACGTTCTCTGGAATAAGTCAGCGAATTTCCAACTCGCGACACTAGCGCGGCGCCTGTCCCAGCACGGCCTGCGTGGCCCGCGTCAGCGCGGCGTGCAAGCTCCGCTGGCCCGAATCGTCACGACCGAGCAGGGCGGAGGCGGTCCAGCCCGCCGGCGCCGCGAATGTTCCGCTCACCACCGCGGTCCCGGGCGTGCGCGAAAATCGTTGCGCCATCGATTCAATCAGGGGCATGACCTTGTCGGCCGGGAACTGAAGCGTAAAGGCTTGCACCAGTTCACCAAATTCGGTGGCGTTGTCGTCCTCGCAGGCGCGGCCGATCAGGAACAGCCAGAGCGGCCGCTGCTCGGGGTCCTCTTCAATGGCGAGCCGTACCAGTTCGGTGGCGGAACGCGGCATCCCGTCGTCCAGCATCTGTTGCACCCAGCGCAGAATTTCGTCGGTGTTGCGCAGGGAAATTCGCGGCTCCGGCATTTGCAGGAAGCGCGCGGTGATGTAGCGGAGCCGGATGCGCAGCAGCGGCGGGTCGAGCGGCCACGGCGTGCCGAAGACGCTGACTTTGCGCGGCGGCGGACGGAGAGGCGGTTTGGTATTCTGGACCATGCGTGATTGCCCATTTCAGGATGCCGCGGCGGACCGGTCGATTGACCGCCTTGACGATTGGGTGCTCTCCTCGTTCTTCGTTTTCATTCACTGCCACGGGATTGCCGCTGGTGTGTGGGCAATGCGGGCGTTGCGGAATTGTAAGCCGTTTTTGCGATAGTCCAAACACAAGCCCTGCCGCGCTTCTCCAGCCATAAATGCGCCAGGCGGCGCGCGGGTGCTAGACTTTGGCCATCAGCCCCACGGAGCGACAATGAAACAGACCACGGATTCCCTGCCCGGCCTCGTCTTCAGGAACTGCCTGTTCGATCTTCCCCTCGATTATGCAGACCCGGCAAAGAAGACCGCGGTATTTGCCCGCATTGTCGACGTTCCCGGCAAGGAGAAAGCGGATCTGCCGGTCATGGTATTTTTCCAGGGAGGGCCGGGGTCGGGCTCACCGCGGCCGATGGGGAACACCGGCTGGATCAAACGCGTGTTGCAAGAGTACCGCCTGGTGCTGCTCGATCAACGCGGCACCGGACTGTCCACGCCGGTCACGGCACAAACGATGCGGGGACTGGGCACGCCGCAAGCGCAGGCCGCCTACCTGAAGAATTTTCGCACCGACAACATCGTCCGCGACGCCGAGGCGATCCGCGGGCAGTTGATCGGCGACCAGCCGTGGAGCATTCTCGGCCAGAGTTATGGCGGCTTTTGCGCGATGCGCTACTTGTCGGCGGCGCCCGGGGGCTTGCGCGAAGTGCTGATTACCGGCGGCATCCCGTCGTTGACCCGCCCGACCGATGATGTCTACCGCGCCACCTATCAACGCGTGATCGACAAGAACCGGCGCTATTTCCAGCGCTACCCGGGCGACGTGGCGAAGGTCAAGGCGATCGTGCGCCACCTGCTGGATAACGAGGTGAAGATGCCGGGAGGCGGGCGGCTGACGGCGCGACGGTTCCTGCAACTGGGGTTGCAGTTTGGAATGAGCGACGGTTTTGAGACCGTTCACTATCTGATCGAGGAAGCGTTTGTCGATGGCGTCGATGGCAGTCACAAACAGGAAATGAACTGGAACTTCCTGTTCCACCTCGAGCAGCTCCAGTCCTTCGACACCAATCCGATCTTCTCGCTCATGCAGGAAGCCTGCTACACCCAGCAGGCCGCCAGCAACTGGTCGGCCGAGCGCCTTCTGGCTGAGCATCCTGAGTTCAGCCTCGATCGCGGCGACATGGTCCTGTTCACCGGCGAGATGATCTATCCGTGGATGTTCGAGGTCTATCCGCAACTGCAGCCGCTCAAACAGGCCGCCGATCTGCTTGCCCGGGATGCCACCTGGCCGATGCTCTACGACGTCGACAAGCTGAAGCAGAACCGCGTGCCGGTCGCCGCTGCCGTCTACTTCGACGACATGTACGTGCACCGTGAATTTTCCGAGGAGACCGCGCGCATCGTGCCGAACATGAAGCTGTGGGTCACGAACCAGTATGAACACAACGGCCTGCGGGCGGACGGGGAAGCGGTGGTGGAGCGGTTGCTGCAGATGGTGCGCGGGGAGGTTTGACGACGTGATTCCGATTCCCGATTATTACAATAATAAATGCTGTCATTCCCGCGAAAGCGGGAATCCATGTTTGGCTGAGAAAAAAATGGATTCCCGCTTTCGCGGGAATGACAATAATTTCTGCCTCCATGAAATGGAAATCGAATGAGTCGTTAGCTGCAAGGGACAGAAATTCACGCAACCGCATGCCGACCAACGCCGTCGTCCCCGCGCAGGCGGGGATCCAGCAGCTTTCCTCGAGCGACACGCGCCACCCGCCACCCGCCTTCATCGGCATTGACGGAGACTGACTGGCCCCGCACGTATATGACGAGAACCCGGATCAGTCTTTGCCCTTGACGGCATTTCGTGCCGTCACATCGATATCGATGAATTTCCACGGCTCCAGGTGCACCGGGTGTGGCTTGTAGCCCTTGACCCATGGTTGGGCGAGGGCCGCCCGCACCGGGTACAGGTGCATGACCATCGGCATGTAGGCAAATGCGATCTTGTCCATCTGCCGGTAGAGCATATTGCGTTCGGGCGAGTCGATCAGCTTCTGCGCCTGCGCAAATAGCCGGTCGTATTCAGGCAGCGAAAAGAGTGACTGGTTGACGGTCCCCGCGCCGGGTCCGTGCAGCAGTACATAGAAATCTTCACCGTCCGGATAGTCCATGTTCCAGGCATTCATGCCCAGTTGGTGTTTTCCCGCCATCATCAGCTTAGTGAGTTCCGCTTGGTGCATCTTCTGCAATTTCATGCGGATACCCAGTTGCGTCAGCGACTTGTCCCACAGTTCGTCCCAGGGACGAAAGCGTGGCTGGGCGACCGAACTGAAGGTGATGACCAGCGGCGAGCCATCGGGCATTTCGCGCCAGCCGTCGCCGTCGCGGTCGACATAGCCATACGTGTCCAGCAGCGCCTTGGCCTTTGCCGGATCGTAGTCGAACGCATCGGTCACCATGGTTGCGTCATAGCCGGCGATGCCCGGCGGCACCACGCCATGGGCAGGCAGGGCGCCGCCGTTGAAGATGATGTTGATCGCCTTGTCACGATCGAATCCCATCGCCATGGCGCGCCGCAGCGCCACCCGCTCGGGCGTGTAGCCGCCCACCACCGGATCGTGCATGTTGAAGGCATCGAACCAGAGGGCCGGATAGACATAGCGGTGCAGCGCCACATGCTGCCTTTGCAAATTCGGCGCCAGTTGTCCGTTGGGCACGGCGGCGCCGATGAAAGCGACCGGCATGTTATTCATGACATCGAGGTCGCGCCCGAGAAACGCCAGCCACATGGGTTGGTCTTCGACGGTATAAGTGATTTCGACACGATCGATCATGGGCAGCCGGCGGCCTTTCAGCTCGGCGGCGATCTTTTGTGAAACGGGATCGTCGTCCGGCTGCGAATCGAAAATCTGTTCGCGGAAGGCGGGGTTGGCGACCAGCACCAGCTTGCTGCCCTGGCGCGCCGACAGAACCTGGAAAGGCCCGGTGCCGACCGGATGGGTACCGACATCGTCGCCATATAACGCCACGACCTCGCGCGCGACCGGGGCCAGGTTCTGCTGGGCCAGCACATGCAGGAAATTCAGGTCCGGCTCGGTGAGCATGATGCGCAGCGTATAGCGGTCGAGCACCTGCAGGCCGGCGATCGGCTTGTCGTCGTCGAAAGGCGCGCCGCCGAGTGCCGCCTTGCGGAGCGCGTCGGCACCGGCGATTTTTCCGTCCACCAGGAAGAACTGACTCGACTGGTATTTGGGATTGAACAGGCGGCGGATGCCGTACGCATAGTCGGCGGCGACAAGTTCGCGCGGCCGGCCCTTGAATGCCGCATCAGGTGCAAACATAAGTCCCTGCTTCAACCGGCACACGTAAATGCGTCCGCCGTCACTCACCTCCGGCATCGACGCCAGCGTATTCGGAATCAGTTTCAGCGGCCGGGCCAGGTAGTCGTAGGCGAGCATCGGCTCCATGATGTTCTCGAGCACGTTGGCGACGAGGACAGAATTGATCCGCGCCGGATCCAGCGCGTCACCGCCGATCGACTGGTGGGCGATGTACAGTATCTTGGGTGCCGCCGCAGTCGCGGCGGCATGTGACGCACCCGCCACGGACATCAACAGCAGCACGACCGCGAGTCGGAATGAGATCATGGTCTGCGTCGGGCGGCGCGGCGCACGCGCTCAAAAGCGGTCCGGCGAAAACGGCGCCAGATCGATGTCCGGTTCGCGGCCCATCACCTGGCCGGCGATGATGCGTGCAGTGACGCCCGCCAGCGTCAGCCCCAGGTGCTGGTGGCCGAAAGCGAAGTAGAGATTCCTGCCGTCGGGCACGCGTCCCAACACCGGCAAGTGGTCTGGCAGCGACGGGCGGAACCCCATCCATGTCGTTATGTCTTGCGTCGGGATTTGCGCGGCGAGTGCGTTCAGGTGGCGCACCAGCATCGCGACACGCCGCGGATCGGCCGGCAGATCGAGGCCGCCGAATTCAACCGTGCCGGTCATTCGTAGTCCGCAGGACATCGGCGTCATGATGACTTTGCGCTCATGCGAGGCGACAGGAATATTGAATGGCGATGACACGCCCGGAAGGGTGATGTGATAGCCGCGTTCGGTATCGAGCGGCACGGTATAACCTAATTGCACGGCCAGCGGTTTCGACCACGCCCCGCAGCTCAATATCAGGTGGGGTGCCACGTATCGTGCCCCGCCGTCGGCGCGCACCACAAAAGGTCCGGCGGCGCCGTCAACGGCGGTGACCGCGGCCTGTACAAATTTTCCGCCGGCGGCAATGAAGGCATCGAACAGCAACCGGGAGACGGCATGGGGATCATCGACATGCCCGCTGCCGCTGAATCGGATGGCGCCCTGGATGGCGGCGGTGATGCCGGGCGCGATCTCATTTACCGCCGCCGGCGGCAGCCACTCCGTGTCGATGCCGAACTCGCCGAGCCGGGCCATTTCCTGGCGGGCCGCCGCGATCGCACGGGCGGTTTCGACCAGCACAAGATGCCCGCGCAAGTGAAGCAGGTGCGACGCGCCGGCGGCATCGAGCAGATCGGCGAAATCGTTGCGCGCGGTCGCCTGCAATGCGCACAGGGCGGCCACGCCGCGCGCATAGGCGCGACGGCGCGAGGCCCACGCGAAGCGCAACAGCCAGGGCAGGATGGGCAGCAGGTAGGCGGGCTGGACGCGCAAGGGGCTGTCGGCATCGAACAGATAGTGCAGTGCGCCACGCACGACCTCGGGCGAGGCGAGGGGAAAAATCTGTTCGGTCGCAATGTGGCCGGCGTTGCCAAACGATGCGCCGAGCCCGGGCTGGTCGCGATCGATGAGCAGCACGCGCCGTCCTTCGCGGGCCAGCCGGAACGCGCAGGCGAGGCCGATGACACCGGCGCCGATTACCAGTACGTCAGGGGACTTGTCCGCCACGGCGATGATTGAACGTTACGCGGGAAACTTTGGCTTGCTGGCGATCGCCTGCTTGATGATCATCTCCGCATCCATCAGCTCCGCGCCGACCAATGTCAATCGCGGCGCACGCACGCGCGAACTGCCGATGCCGGCATGCTCCTGGACCAGCTTGATCAATTGCACGAACTTGACGACGGTATCGAGCTTCAGCAGCGGCAGGAACCAGTGATGCAGGGGCTCCAGTTCCTTCCATCTGCCGGCCCGGGCCATGTCGAACAACACCACCGATTCGCGTGGATAGGCGTTGACCAGTCCCGCGACCCAGCCGGTCGCGCCGGCGGCCACGCCTTCGACGATGATGTCATCGACGCCGACCAGGATGTGCAGGCGGTCGCCGATCAGCGATTTGATGGCGGCAATACGGCGAATATCGGCACTGGATTCCTTGACGGCGACCAGGTTTCGATGATCCGAGGCGAGATCGGCCACCTGGGCGGGCAGGAAATCGGTCTTGTAGGCGAGCGGATTGTTGTAGAGCATGCAGGGCAGGGGGGTGGCGCGGATGATGGCCGAGACGTGCGCTTTCATTTCCCGCCAGTCGCTTGAATAAACGTACGGCGGCAACACCATCAAGCCGCCGCAGCCAACCTCGGCGGCCATTTTCGCAAAGGCGATACCTTCATCGGTGGAGATGGCCGCCACGCCCGGCACGACGGCGCCCCGCCCGCCCACGGCCTTGACGACGGTCGTCAACACCTCCTTCTTCTCTGCGAAGGTGAGTGTCGCCGTTTCACCGAGGGAGCCCAACGGCACGATGCCCGTGCAGCCGGCATCGATCATCATCTTCACGTGCCGGGCGAGGAAGTCGTGATCGACTTTGCCATCGGCATTGAAGGGAGTGGTGATCGCGGGCAGTACGCCGTTCCAGAAAGTAGTCATGTTGTCTTTGTCCGATGAGAGGGTGGAAGGGAATTCAGCCGGATATGAGCGGAGGTTAGGTTCGCTGGCGCGGCATCAGGCAATGCCCCAGCAAAATGGATCGTCAGGGTCCATCAGCAGCAACCCTTCGCCACAAATGAATGCCTGGCCGGTGATGGTGGGGACAATGCCTTCCTTCAGTTGCCGGTAGCGGCCTTCAAACACGCTGCCGACAATGCTTTCCTGGCGCCAAAGCGCGCCCTCGGCGAGCTTGCCGTCCGCGGCCAGGCACGCCAGTTTCGCGCTGGTTCCGGTTCCGCAGGGCGATCGATCGTAAGCACCTCCCGGGCAGAGGACGAAATTGCGGCTGTTGCAGGACACATCGACGGGCGCGCCGAACAGTTCGATGTGGTCGATTTCCTCACCATTCGGCCCGGTGACCTGTTCACGGGCCAGCGCGCGGCGGATGGCCTCGCTGAAGACTCGCAGCAGGTCGATGTTGTCCATCGCCAGTCGTTGACCGCCGGCATCCGCCAGGAAAAACCAGTTGCCGCCCCACGCGAGATCGCCGGTGACCGGGCCATGGCCCTCGGGGTTCACCGAGACTGCCTGGCGATAACGCCAGGAAGCGATATTCTCGATGGAGACCTTGCCATCCGCGTGCAGCGTGCAACTGACGGTGCCCACCGGCGTATCCACGCGATGCACACCTGCCGATAGCCGGCCAAGATGCTGCAGGGTCGCAATCACGCCGATGGTGCCGTGGCCGCACATGCCGAGGTAACCGACATTGTTGAAGTAAATGACCGAAGCCACCGATGCCGGGTCGACCGGCGGCATCAGCAGTGCGCCGACCATGACGTCCGATGCCCTCGGCTCGCTCGCGACGGCGGCGCGAAATTGATCAAAGCTCGCGCGCAGTGCATCCACGCGCGCCGAGAGCGGCAGAATATCCGGATACGGAAAGCCCTCGAGCACCACGCGCGTGGGTTCGCCGCCGGTATGCGAATCAACGTAGCGTATTTTGTTCATCGTGAGTGGATTGCCGGGATGGTCAGCGGAAGCGGTGCCGCACAACGCGGTTCGAGGCGGGCGGGTTCGTTGAATGTCGGTCAGCGGGATCTTTCACCGCCGCGGAAGTCGGGCGACGCCCGCGCGGATTGCAGATTATTTTGGTGGGTCCAGCAGGATCGAGTACTTCTGCAGCAGCCGGCCGCCGCGCCAGTTGAAATCCACGAGCAGGTTGAACGCGGGTTCGTTGATCGGCGCATTGCTTGCCACGCGGAGAAACGGTTTTCCGTCGGCACGGCGTTCGGTCGACACGCGCAACTGCCGCAGGAACGGCGGATAGATCAGTTTGGCATCCTCGTAAGCCTCAGGACTGGCAAGGACGCCCTTCGCAAGCTCAAACTCAAACTCCTCGGCCGGCAGGCCGGTAATGTCGATTTCGGCTGAAAACGGTTGCCCCAGAGCCGAACTGACCTTGATCTGGGAGAGGCCCGCGGCCACCGCGCCCATCGACCCGGCGAGGCAGGCCGCGGCAACCGTTGGCAGGAAAAATTTCTTCAAGAGCAGGAGATATTTCATGGTGCTTCCCTTTCGAAAGGATGCCAATCACGGGCTATCTGCGAAACGTATTCACCGGCTACGACATTTCCGCCGGCCACCCCGACAATGCCTGCAGGGCCATGTCGCGGTCGGCTACCGGCATGAATGACGCACGGGCCGCTTCGCGCATCATACGCCCGAGTTGCGCGAGGGTGACACCGTTTTCGCCATGCACCGCCTGCAATTCCGCGCTGAGCGTGACGCCCGACATCAGGCGGTTGTCGGTGGACACCGATACCGACAACCCGGCCTCGGTCATCGCCCGCAACGGATGCGCGGCCATCGAGGCGGCGGTGCCGGTATGCACATTGCTGGTCGGGCAGACCTCGAAATGCAGACCGAGACGTATGGCCTCCGTCAGCCATGCCGATTGTTGCGCAATGTCGGACGCTGCCATGATCTTCACGCCGTGGCCGATACGGGTGGCGCCCATTGCCGCCGCTTCCAGCACCCGGGCACCGCTGTCCGCTTCGCCGGCATGGCAGGTGATGCCGAGTCCGGCATCGCGCGCCACCGCGAAGGCCTCCGCATGCGTGGCGGGCGGAAAGCCGCGTTCCGCGCCGGCCAGGTCAAAGCCGATCACGCCGGCACCCTGGTATCGCGCCGCCAGGCGCGCGCTGCGTGCGGTTTGCGCGGGCGCATCCGTGCGCATGGCGCAGACGATGAGGCCACAGGCCAGGGTGCTCCTGGCGAGGCCGCGTATCAGCGCCTCGACCGCGGCCTCCCCCGCTACACCGTGGGATTCGAGCAGCAGGGGCGCAATGCGGAATTCGGCGAGCACGCAGCCGTCGAGCCGCGCATCCTCGGCGGCTTCAAAGGCGACGCGCTCGCAGGCGCCGGCCGACGCCATCGCGTCGACGGTCAGGCCGAAACCCCGCAGGTAGCGCTCGAGGCTGCCGGAATCGGCGTTGGCCTGCATCCAGGCGGCCAGCCCGCCGGCATCGCGTGCCGGCACGGCAATGCCGCGTTGCGCGCACAACTCGAGCAGCGTCTGCGGTCGCAGGCCGCCGTCGAGGTGCTCATGCAGGAGAATCTTCGGCAAGGCTTGCCAGGGGATGGCGATTGGCGATGTCGGCATTGTTGTTCTTGAAAGGGGCGGGGCGGGCGGACAGCGCAGGGTAGCATTTCCGGCGTGGTTTCCACCATCGGCCGCGGCGGGCAAACCGGGCAGGATGTACGGGCATTTTGCGGCTTCATGCGCGGCGTTCTGCGCTTCGTCACAATGGCGTCGCCGGTGGTGGCGGTTGGGACTATGCTGTGGTCAGTTGCCGGCTGCGACAGTCAGGCAACCAGACATCAACCGGGTTACACGAAAGGAACATCGTCATGGACGTGGCCGACCAACTGCTAAAACTGCAATCGATGCGCGAGCAGGGCGCATTAACAGAGGAAGAGTTCACCCTCGCCAAGCGGCGCGTCCTCGACGGCATGCCGCCACCGGCTGCGCCGCAAAGTACCGTCCGGCAGCCGTCGGCGCTTCACCAGTTGAAACGATCGCTCGCGGACCGCTGGATTGGCGGTGTGTGCGGGGGCCTTGCCGATATGACCAACCTGCCGTCGTGGTCGTGGCGCATCCTGTTCTTGCTGACGGTGTTGCTGCATGGACTCGGCGTGCTGGCGTACTTGCTGCTGTGGATCTTTGTCCCGCTGCAGATGCAACCTCCACGCGCGCTTGCCGAGGCGCCGGGCCAGGCGACGCCGCCACCGGCTTGAGGACCGCGAGTTCTTCGCCCATTATTGAGTTTCACCGCCCGGACCGGAACTTCTGCGGTCGGGGCGGTCAACCGTGTTTGGCGCGCGTCGCCGCTTCGCAGACAACCTTCATGAAACCAAAATCCCTGTTGCTCGCCGTTGCCGGTTGCCTCTCTCTGTCTGCTTGCGCGGTCTCGGTATCCACTGACGACGGCATCGCCGCTCGTTCGGCCGAGGCGGCTTTCAATGCCGAAAGTGCGGCGGCGCAACTGGCGCCGGATGCGGCCCGGTATTCCACGCAGACCTTTGACTGGCTGGATGGCCCGCGCCAACGCAGCGTTCCCGCCCGGCTGTACCTGCCGGTGGCCAGCCGCGAGGCCTCCGCGCGACCGGTGCCGCTGGTGGTGTTTTCGCACGGCATCGGCGGCTCGCGGGACGGGTATAAGTATCTCGGCCGCTACCTCGCCGCCAACGGCTATGCGTGCCTGCATGTGCAGCATGTCGGCAGCGACCGGCAATTGTGGTTCGGCAATCCATTAGGTCTGTTCGGCCGCCTCAGCGACGCCGCCAGGGAAAGTGAAGCGATCGATCGTGTTCGCGACCTGAGCTTCGCGCTGGACCAGCTGCTTGCCGGGGACGTGGGCGCGCGCGTGGACCGGCAGCGCATCATTGTCGCCGGCCATTCGTATGGCGCGAACACCTCCATGCTGGCGGCCGGTGCCCAGGTTGAACGCGACGGACGCCTGCTGCGGCTGCGCGATGACCGCATCAAGGCGGCGATCCTGATGTCGGCGCCGCCGTTCTATGGCTCGACCGACACCGGGCGAATCCTCAGCGGCATCACCATTCCGACCCTGCATATCACCGCCACCGAAGACGACATCACCATCCCCGGCTATCGCTCCGGCCTGACCGACCGGCTCGACGTGTATCAGGCGATCGGCAACGGCCAGGCCGCGCCGAAAGCGCTGGCGGTCTTTAAGGGGGGATCGCACAGCATCTTCACCGACCGCATGGGGACCGGGGGGATGGAACTGAATCCCAAGGTCAAGGCCGCGACGCGCGACCTGGCGGT